>DASWTW010000041.1:0-12282 GCA_036401895.1 Herpetosiphonaceae bacterium
GCCTGACCGCCGCCGACACCGTCGCGCAGACGGCCTCGCAGTGCTTCGACATCTCGGTCTGGCAATTTCTGGTGGCGCTGGTCGTCGGCGGGCGCGTCCGCGTCTACGACGACGAGATCGCGCACGATCCGCAGCGGCTGCTGGCGCACACCGCCGGCGACGGCATCGCGATCCTTGAGACGGTGCCTTCGCTGCTGCGCATGATGCTCGACCCGATCGCGCGCGCCGGACGGCCCGATCTGCGCGCGCTGCGCTGGCTGATCCCCACCGGCGAGGCGCTGCCCGCCGCGCTGGCGCGCCAGTGGCTGACGACCTACCCGCAGATCCCGCTGGTCAACGCCTACGGCCCGACCGAGTGCTCGGACGATGTGACGCACTACCCAATCTCCGCGCCGCCCGCAGCCGATGCGATCTCCATCCCGATCGGACAGCCGGTCGTGAATATGCGGCTCTACATTCTCGATACGCTGCTGCGTCCCGTGCCGATCACCACAGTCGGCGAGCTGTACGTGGGCGGCATCGGCGTTGGGCGCGGCTACCTCAACGATCCGCAGCGCACCGCCACCGCTTGTATTCCCGATCCCTTCAGTGATACGCCCGGCGCGCGGCTGTACAAGACCGGCGACCTGGCGCGCTACCAGCCGGACGGCAATATCGTCTTTGTGGGCCGGATCGATCACCAGGTCAAGCTGCGCGGCTTCCGCATCGAGCTCGGCGAGATCGAGGCCGTGTTGAACCAGTACGCCGGCGTGCGTGAAAGCGCCGTGCTGGTCCAGGAAGACAGCAACCACCATCAGCAGCTGGTCGCCTATGTGGTCGAGCAGTCCCAGCAGGCCAGCGCCGAATCTGAGGTGAGCGACTGGGACAGCGAGAAGGTGACCTACTGGCGGCAGATTTTCGACGAGGTCTACAAGGAGGACGCGCAATCGGAGCAGGATGCGCAGGTCAATCTGCGCGTCTGGGTCAGCAGCTATACCGGGCAGCAGATGCCGGAGCCGGACATCTTCGAGTGTATCGACGACTCGGTGGCGCGGATTCTGGCGCTGCAGCCCAAACGCGTGCTGGAGCTGGGCTGCGGCACCGGGCTGCTGCTCTTCCGGGTCGCGCCGCACTGCCAGGACTACTGCGGCACCGATCTATCGCCGGCGGTCGTGGAGCTGCTCGACGCCCAGGTCCAGCGCCGGCGCGATCAGCTGCCCCCGATCCAGCTGCTGGCACGCGCCGCCGACGAGCTGGACGGCATTCCCGAGGCCGCCTTCGACGTGGTCATCCTGAACGAGGTTGTCCAGTATTTTCCGAGCGTCACCTATCTGGCGCGGGTGCTGGAGCGCGCGATCACGCGCGTTAAACCCGGCGGAACGCTCTTCGTCGGCGGGCTGCGCAGCTATCCGCTGCTGGAAGCGTTCCACACCTCGGTTCAGCTCTACCAGGCGCCGGATGCGCTTTCGCTCCCCGAGCTGCGCCAGCGCATCCAGAAACATCTCAGCCAGGAAAAAGAGCTGGCCGTCGCGCCGACCTTCTTCAACGAGCTGCAGCGCTCCCTGCCGCAGATCTCGGACGTGCAGATCCAGCTCAAGGGCGGTCGCGCCGAGAATGAGCTGACCAAGTTCCGCTATGATGTTGTGATCCGGGTCGGAGCGGCCGCCGAAGTTGCGGGCACAACGGAGAAGCTGGACTGGCAGGCCGAGCGGCTGACGGTGGCCGCAGTGCGTGAGATGCTGGTCGCGCGCACACCCGATCAGCTGCGGCTGGTCGGCGTGCCCAACGCGCGCGTGCTGGCCGAGCTGGCGGCCGTCGATCTGCTGGCCAACCCCAGCGCGCTGACCACCGCCGCCGATCTCAAGCAGGCGATCCAGGATACCGCAGCCCAGGGCGTCCAGCCGGCCGATCTCTGGGACTTGAGCCGCGAACTGCCCTACGCGGTGAACATCACCTGGTCGACAACCGGCAAGCAGGACGCGTACGACGCTGTGCTCACCCGGCGCGCGGTGGAGCGGCTGGTGCCGGCGGCAGCCCGCGCGGAGCACACCACGACGCGCCCGATCTGGACACAGTACGCGAACAATCCGTTGCAAGGCGCGGCGGCCAGCAAATTCATTCCGCAGCTGCGCGGCTACCTGAGCCAGAAGCTGCCCGAGTACATGGTCCCCGGCGTCTTCGTGATGCTCGACGCGCTGCCGCTCACCGCCAACGGCAAGGTCGATCGCAAGCGCCTGCCCGGTCTGGAGCACGGTCACGGCGAGCAGCAGCGCATCTTTCTCGCGCCGCGCACGCCCACCGAGGAGTTAATCGCTGGGGTGTGGGCGGATGTGCTCGGGCTGCACCAGGTCGGCGTCCACGATAACTTTTTCAGCCTCGGCGGCCACTCGCTGCTGGCAACCCAGGTCATCTCGCGTATCCGCGAGGCGCTGGACGTGGATCTGCCGCTGCGCAGTCTGTTTGAAGCGCCGACGGTCGCCGAGTTCGCGGAAACGATCGAGCAGGGCCGGCAGACCGCGCAGGTAGCAGCCGTGCCGCCGCTGGTGCCGGTCGCGCGCGATCGTGCGCTGCCGCTCTCGTTCACCCAGGAGCGGCTGTGGTTCCTCGATCAGCTCGATCCGGGCAATCCGACCTACAACATTTTCGGCGCAGTCCGGCTGCTCGGGCCGCTCAACGTGACGGCGCTTGAGCAGAGTCTGGCCACGATCGTCGGACGGCACGAGATTTTACGCACCACCTTTGGCGTGGTCGCCGAGCAGCCGGTGCAGGTGATCGCGCCGGTCGCGACGATCGATCTGCCGCTGGTCGATCTGCGCGCGCTGCCCACGGCTGAGCGCGAGGCCGAGCTGCTGCGGCTGGCGGGCGAGGAGGCGCGCCATCCCTTCGATCTCGCGCGTGAGCGGCTGCTGCGGACCCGGCTGCTGCGCATGGACGAGACCGAGCATGTGGTGTTTGTTAATATGCATCACATTATCTCGGACGCCTGGTCGCACGCCGTCTTTATCCGCGAGCTGACGACGCTCTACGATGCCTTCGCGCACGGCACACCCGCCGCGCTGCCGGAACTGCCGATCCAGTACGCCGACTATAGCGTCTGGCAGCGCCAGTGGCTGGAGGCAGGCGGATTAGACGAGCTGTTAGACTACTGGAAGCCGCAGCTGGCTGGCGCACCGGCCCGGCTCCAGCTCCCCACCGATCATCCGCGACCGGCGGTGCAAACCTTCCGGGGCAGCTATCAAGCGTTTGAGCTCCCGATCGCGCTGGCCCGGCAGCTGCGTGACCTGAGCCAGAATGAATCGGCCACGCTGTTTATGACGCTGCTGGCCGCCTTCAATATTCTGCTGTATCGCGCCAGCGAGCAAGACGACATCGTGATCGGGACGGACATCGCCAATCGTAACCGGATCGAGACCGAGGCGCTGATTGGCTTCTTTGTCAATCTGCTGGCGATCCGCACGCGGCTGGGCGGGAATCCGACGTTCCAATCGCTGCTGCGGCAGGTGCGCGAAACCACGCTCGGCGCGTTTGCGCATCAGGATCTGCCGTTTGCCAAGCTGGTCGACGCGCTGCGGCTGCAGCGCAGCCTGGATCACGCGCCGCTGGCACAGGTGTTGTTTGTGCTGCAAAACGCGCCGGTTGCCAGCGTCGAGCTTGCCGATCTCACGGTGGAGCCGGTCGATTTTGAGAACCACACCGCCCGCTTCGAGCTGGTGCTGTTCATGACCGAAACCGATCAGGGTCTGGTCGGTCTCTGGAACTACAACAGCGATCTGTTCGAGGCGACCACGATCGAGCGCCTGACGCGCCAGTTCACCACGCTGCTGACGAGCATCGTGGCGCAGCCCGACATACGACTGAATCAGATCTCGCTGCTGAGCGAGTCAGAAAAGAGACACCAAGCCATGCAACACAAAGAGCGTAAGCAGTCCAAGCTGAAGAGCTTTGCCGACATCAAGCCGAAGACGGTCTCGCTGGTCCAGGAGCAGGTGGTCAAAACCAGCTATCTCCAGCCCGACGCGACGATGCCGCTGGTCGTGGAGCCCAACCGCGGCGATGTCGATCTGATCGAGTGGGCCAGGAATAACCGCGACTATATCGAAAAGGAGCTGCTCACGCACGGCGCGCTCTTGTTCCGTGGCTTTGGCCTGACCTCCGCCGATCAGTTTGAGCAGTTCGCCCAGGCGATCACGCCGCAGCTCTTCGGCGAGTACGGCGACCTGCCGCGCGAAGGTGTCGGCGGCAACGTGTACACCTCGACGCCCTATCCGCCGGACAAAATGATCCTCTACCACAACGAAAGCTCGCACGTTAAGCAGTGGCCGATGAAGCAGTGGTTTTTCTGCGTGCAGCCCTCCAAGGAAGGCGGCGAAACGCCGATCGTGGATTGCCGCAAGATCTACCAGGAGCTCGATCCCGCGATCCGTGCGCGCTTTGCGCAGCAGGGCCTGCGCTACATGCGCAACTACACCGATGGCCTGGATGTGAGCTGGGAGCGCTTCTTCCAGACCAGCGATCGGGCGGCGGTGGAGGCGTATTGCCGCCAGGCTGGGATCGATTTCGAGTGGAAGGCCGACAACAACCTGCGCACCAGCGAGCATCGGCTGGCCGTCGCCAAGCATCCCAAGACCGGCGAGATGGTTTTCTTCAACCAGATCCAGGTGCATCATGTCGGCTATCTGGATCACGCGGTCCAGGACTCGCTCTACGCGCTGTACAGCGAGGAAAATCTGCCGCGCAACGTGTACTACGGCGACGGCACGCCGATCGAGCAAGCGGTCGTCGACGAGATCCTGGCGCTGTATAACCGGCTGGCGGTGAGCTTCCCCTGGCAGGCCGGCGACATCATCATGCTGGACAATATGCTGGTGGCGCATGCCCGTAATCCGTATGTCGGCCCGCGCAAGATTGTCGTGGCGATGGGCGAGATGATCGGCGAGGCGGATCTGTAACGACTGCGCGGAGCGGCAAACCACGCAGGGACGCTGGGTATCAGGCCGCGTTGAACCTGATACCCAGGCGCTCCATAGACGAGTAGATAGTAGCCTGATAGTACTTTTATTCTTTAATTTTTTTTACTAACCCTGAGATATGAGCTATACTTTTGGTATCATGCAAGGTAGCCGCTTCGCCGGCTGGCCGGGAACACGGGTGTGCCTCAAGAAATCTCCTTTCTGGCCCCAGAACCCATTGTTCGAATCGAACAGTCAGCCAGGCATACAATCGCTGATTTCTTCCGCATCACTATAAGACCCTCAACCTGAGGATAAGGAGCTAATTATGTCCAGCGTGACAGATGGTTTTCGACTTTCACCACAGCAAAAGCGCCTGTGGCTTTTACAACAAGGCAACGCTTCGTCCCAGACCGTGGGCGTTGTGTCGATCGCAGGCAAGCTCGACGTAGCCGCGCTCAAAGCAGCCGCCGAGACGACGATCGCGCGTCACAGCATTCTGCGCACCACGTTTCATCGCGTGCCCGGCATCAAAGTGCCGATCCAGGTGATCGGCGAGGAGCGCGCGGTAGCCTGGAACGCGATCGATCTCAGCGGCATGAGCGCCGAGCAGCAGGCGCAGCAGATCGAGAGCCTGACCCAGGCGCAGCACCAGCACTCGGTTGAGCAAGCGCCGGTGCTGCATCTGACGCTGATCACGCAGTCTGAGGAGCGCCACACGCTGGTCATCGAGCTGCCCACGCTCTGCGCGGACGCCGCCAGCCTCGATAATCTTGTCCGGGCGATCGCGCTGGCCTATGGCGCCGAGATCGGCCTGGAAGAGCTGGCCGACGAAGAGGTGCAATATATTCAGTTCTCTGAGTGGCAGAACGAGCTGATCGAGCAGGAAGACGACGACGCCGAGGAAGGACGCGCCTTCTGGCAGAACATCCCGCTGAGCAATGCGCGGCTGCCGTTCGAGTACACACGCCCGGCCAACTCCCAGTTTAGCCCGGCACAGGTGGCTGTTGCTGTTGAGCCACAGGTCGTCGCCGGATTGGAGGCCGTGAACGAAGATCTGGCGGCGGTGCTGCTCACGGCCTGGCAGGTCTTCTGCTGGCGGCTGAATCGACAGCAGGCTACGCCGCTGGCCTATGCGTACAGCGCGCTTGAGCTGGAAGATCTAGAGGGCGCGATCGGCCTTTTCGCCAAGTGGCTGCCGATCGCCAGCAGCCTGGATGCGCATGATCGCTTTAGCGATCTGGTCGGCCGCGTCGAAGAAACGGTAAGCGAGGCCGTCAGCTGGCAGGAGCAGTTCATCTGGAACGCCGACGCGGGCGGCGATGCGGTTCCGGCGCTTGGCTTTGAGTTCGTCCAGCGCCAGTCGGCGTATGCGGCCGGCCCCGTGGTCTTCTCGGCCACCCGGCAGTCGAGCAACTTCGATCTGTTCAAGATCAAGCTTTCCTGCCTGCGCACCGAAAGCGCGCTCGCGCTTGCGATCGACTATAACAGCAACCTGTTTCCCCGGCGCGGGATCGAGGTGCTGGCCGAGCAGTTCCAGACGCTGCTGGCCAACCTGGCCGCTCACAGCGACGCAACGATCGGCGCGGTGTCCCTCCTCAGCGTTGCCGAGCACGACCGCCTGCTGGCTGCGTTTAGCACGACCGCCGCGTATCCTGCCGTCACCGCTATTCATCATCTGATCGAAGCGCAGGCCGCGCAGAAACCTGAGCAGGTCGCGGTGGTCTTTGAAGATCAGCAGCTGACCTACGCCGAGCTTAACAGCTACGCCAACCAGCTGGCGCACTATCTCCAGAAGCAAGGTGCCGGACCCGAGACGATCGTCGGCATCTGCCTTGATCGCTCTGCGGCGATGATTGTCGGGCTGCTCGGCGTGCTCAAGGCCGGCAGCTCCTATGTGCCGCTTGATCCGGCCCTGCCCGCCCAGCGGCTAGAGGTCATCCTCGAAGATACGCGCGCGCCGATCGTGATCGCGCAGCAGCATCTGCGCGAGCGGCTGCCCGAGCAGGGCGTGCAGGTGATCAATCTGGACAGCGATCACGAGCTGCTGGCGCAGGAGTCCACTGCTAATCCCGCCACAACAGTCGTGGCCGAAGATCTGGCCTATGTGCTCTTCACCTCGGGATCGACAGGACGGCCCAAAGGTGTTGCCGTCGAGCATCGCCAGCTGATCAACTATGTGCAGAGCAGCATCGACGAGCTGGAGCTGGCAGCCGGCGGCGCGTTCGCGCTGATCTCGACGCTGGCCGCCGACCTCGGCAACACGATGCTGTTCCCGGCCCTGTGTACTGGCGGCACGCTGCATGTGATCTCGCAGGAGCTGGCCGTCAATCCCGACGCGCTGGCAGCCTACTTCGAGCAGCACGCGATCGATCATCTCAAGATCGCGCCGAGCCACTTCAGCGCGCTGCTTTCGGCCGCGCAGCCTGAGTCAGTGGTGCCCCGGCAGCGCCTGGTCGTCGGCGGCGAAGCGACAAGCTGGGAGCTGGTCGAGGCGGTGCAGCGGCTGCGGCCTGAGTGCCGGATCTTCAACCACTACGGTCCTACCGAAACCACAGTCGGCGTGATCATCCATCCGGTGGCCGGCGAGGCGCAGGAGCGGCTGACCAGCGCGCTACCGCTGAGCCGTCCGCTGGCTAATACGCGCATCTACCTGCTGGATCAACAGCTTCAGGTCGTGCCGACCGGCGTACCGGGTGAGATCTATATCAGCGGCGCGGGCGTGGCGCGGGGCTATCTCAACCGGCCGGATCTGACCGCCGAGCGCTTCCTGCCTGATCCGTTCGGCAACAATCCCGGCGCGCGCATGTACCGCACCGGCGACCTGGCCCGCTATCTGCCCGACGGCTCGATCGAGTTCATGGGCCGCGCCGACTTCCAGGTCAAGATTCGTGGCTTCCGCATCGAGCTGGGCGAGATCGAGCCGGTGCTGCGCCGGCACCCGGCGGTTCGCGAGTGTGCGGTGGTGGCGCATGAAGAGGCGACGGGCGCGGACGGATCGTCAGAGCTGCGGCTGGTAGCCTATGTGGTGCCGCAGGACCAGATGCCGGCGGTCAACGTTTTACGCAGCCATCTTCAGGCTCAGCTGCCGGAGTATATGATTCCCTCAGCGTTTGTGGCGCTGCCGGCGCTGCCGCTGCTGGCGAACGGCAAGATCGATCGCCAGGGCCTGTCCGCGCTGGCCGTCAGCCGTCCCAGCCTGGAAGATACGTATGTCGCGCCGCGCACACCGATCGAGGAGCAAGTTGCACAGATCTGGAGCGACCTGCTGCGTGTCGAGCGCGTCGGCATCCACGATAATTTCTTTGAGCTCGGCGGCCACTCGCTGCTGGCAACGCAGGTGATGGCGCGGCTGCGGCAGAGCTTCCAGCTCGATTTTCCGGTGCGCAGCCTGTTTGAGGCGCCAACCGTCGCCGGCCTGGCCGAGACGATCGTGCAGTATCAGATTAGCCTGGCCGACGATGATGCGCTGGCGGCGCTGCTGGCCGAGGTTGAGCAGGTATCCGCCGATGAAGCGCGTAATGTTCTAGACCAACCCACGACCCCTAACCGAGGAATGCAGAATGAGTGATCTTAGTCAGCGGCTTGCGGCGCTATCGCCCGAGCAGCGAGAGCTTTTACTTCGGCGTTTAAAGGAACAGTCGGCGATTCCGGCTCCGAGTGCCGACGTGACAGCGGCGATCGCCGAGCCGCAGCCACGTATTAAGCCTGTCGGCGGCAATCGCGCGCCGCTGTCGTTTGCCCAGCAGCGGCTGTGGTTTATCGATCAGCTGGAGCCGAACAATCCGTTTTATAACGTGCCGCGCGATCTCCATATTCGCGGCGCTCTCGATATTCATGCGCTTGAGTATAGCCTCAACGAGGTCGTGCGCCGACATGCGGTGCTGCGCACCACGTTTTCGCTGATCGATGGGCAGCCGATACAGGTGATCGCGCCCGAGCTACGGCTATCGCTGCCGGTGATCGATCTGCGGGAAGTTCCCGATCCCGAGCGCCAGGTATCGATCGAGCGCATCACCAGGCAGGAGGCGTGGCGGCCCTTCAACCTCCAGCGCGGCCCGCTGCTGCGCGCGACGCTGCTGCGGATCGACGAGGCAGAGTATATTCTCTCGCTCAGCACGCATCATATCGTCTCGGATCGCTGGTCGGTCGGCATTATGGTGCATGAGGTTGCGACGATCTATCAGGCGTATGTGCGGGGCGAGCAAGCGTATCTTCCCGAGCTGCCGATCCAGTACGCCGACTATAGCGTCTGGCAGCGCGAGTGGCTTCAGGGCGCAGTGCTGGAGGCGCAGCTCGGCTACTGGAAGCAGCAGCTCACGGGCGCGCCCGGCGTGCTCCAGCTGCCCACCGATTATCCGCGTCCGGCCGTGCAGACCTTCCGTGGCGCATATCACACCACGACGATACCGGCCGATCTGCATAAGGCGCTGCTGGGCGTGAGCCGCCGCGAGGGCGCGACGCTGTTCATGACGCTGCTGGCCGCGTTCAAGGTGCTGCTCAGCCGCTACAGCGGTCAGCAGGACATCGTGGTCGGCGCGCCAATCGCCGGGCGGCAGCAGGTGGAAGTCGAGGGTTTGATCGGCCTCTTCTTCAACACGCTGGTCCTGCGCACGGATCTCACCGGACAGCCCACGTTCCGCGATCTGCTCGCCCGCGTGCGCGACGTCACGCTGGGAGCGTATGAGCATCAGGATGTGCCGTTTGAAAAGCTGGTCGAGGAGCTGCGCCCAGAGCGCAACCTTGGCCACACGCCGATCTTCCAGGTGCTGTTCGATCTCCGCAATACGCCCGCCACCCAGGAAGAGCTGCCCGGCATCGTGATCGATGCGCTGCCGGTGAGCATGGACACGACCAACTTCGATCTGGCGGTAGGCGTGGACGAGACGCCCGACGGATTGGTGTGTACGTTCCATTACAGCACGGATCTGTTTGCCCCTGAGACGATCGAGCGCCTGGCGGAGCACTTCCAGACGCTGCTGGCGGGCATCGCGGCCAATCCAGAGCAGCCGATCGGGCTGCTGCCGCTGCTGACGGCGGGAGAGCGGCATGAGCTGGTCGTCACGCGCAACGCCACCGCCGCGCCGTATCCCAGCGATCGCTGCGCCCATCAGCTCGTCCAGGATCAGGTCGCGCGCACGCCTGACGCCGTCGCTGCCATCTTCGGCGACCAGCAGCTCTCCTATGCGGCGCTCGATGCCCGCGCCAACCAACTCGCCCACACCTTGCACGCGCTCGGCGTCGGTCCCGAGGTCCGCGTCGGCGTGTGCCTCGACCGCTCGCTCGATCTCGTCGTCGCCATTCTCGCCATCTGGAAGGCCGGCGGCGCCTTCGTCCCGCTCGACCCGGCCTTCCCGCCTGAGCGCAGCGCCTTTATTCTCGCCGATGCCCAGGTTGTCGCCCTGCTCACCCACGAGCACCTGCTGCCGCGCTTCGACGAGGCCGGCCTGCCCTGCCTGGCCCTCGATCGTGACTGGCCGCAGATCGCCCAGCAGCCCACCACGCCGGTCCGCTCATCGGTCACGGCCGCCAACCTGGCCTACCTGATCTACACCTCGGGCTCCACCGGCCGGCCCAAGGGCGTGTTGATCCCGCACACCGGATTGGTCAACTACCTTCACTGGGCCATCACCGCCTACACGGCGGATGCGGGTATCGGCGCGCCGGTGCAGTCCTCGATCGCCGCCGACGCGATCTTTCCGAGCCTGTTCTTGCCGCTGCTCGTCGGCGCCGCCGTCGTGCTGTTACCCGAGTCCCACGCCCTCGACGCGCTCGGCACCGCGCTCACGACCTACGCGCCCTTCAGCTTGATCAAGATCACGCCCTCGCAGCTCGAAGTCCTCAATCGCCAGGTCACGCCCGACCAACTGCCCGGCAGCGTCCATACGCTCGTCGTCGGCGCCGAGGCGTTGCGCGGTGAGGTGCTGCACCTGTGGCAGCAGCACGCGCCCGAGGTGGTGCTGCTCAACGAGTACGGTCCCACCGAGACCGTCGTCGGCTGCTCGATCTTCCCGATCCCCGCCGGCAGCTTCCCGACTGGTCCCGTGCCCATCGGCTTGCCGATCGCCAACCTGACCTTCTATGTGCTCGACGCGCAGATGCAGCCGGTCCCGATCGGCGTGCCCGGTGAGCTCTACATCGGCGGCGACGGCGTGGCCTGGGGCTACCACAACCGCCCCGAGCTGACCGCGCGCACCTTTGTGCCCGATCCCTTCGCGGGCGTGGCTGGTGCCCGGCTCTACAAGACCGGCGACCTGGTGCGCTCGCTCCCGGATCGCGTGGGCAATATCGAGTTCCTCGGCCGCATCGACGACCAGGTCAAGATCCGGGGCTACCGCGTCGAGCCCGGCGAGGTCGAAGCCGTGCTGGCGCACCATCAGGCGGTGCAGGAGGTCGTCGTGCTGGCGCGCGCCGAGGTGCACGACCCCAGCCAGAAGCGCCTGGTCGCCTACCTCGTCCCGCAGGCCGGGAGCACGCAACCGTCCGCCGCTGAGCGCCGCGCCGCGCGCACGCCCGAGCTGTGGCCCTCGATCGGCGAGTACTTCCTCTACGACGAGCTGATCTACAGCGTGCTGACGCAGGACGACCGCCGCCAGGCCCACTACCAGGCCGCGATCGCCCAGGCCGTGCCCGGCAAAGTCGTGCTCGACCTCGGCACTGGCAAGGATGCCATCCTCGCCCGTTTGTGCATCGAGGCCGGCGCCGCGCGCGTCTACGCGATCGAGGTCCTGGATGAGGCCTACGCCGCCGCGCAACAGAAGATCGCCGAGCTGGGCTTACAAGAGCGCATCATCCTCGTACACGGCGACGCGGCGACGGTGACGCTGCCGGAGCCGGTCGACGTGTGCGTGTCGCAGATCATCGGCGTGATCGGTGGCGCGGAAGGCGCGGCCACGGTGCTCACCGATGCCCGCCGCTTCCTCACACCCGACGGCCTCATGCTGCCCGAGCGCTGCCAAACCCGCATCGCCGCCGTCACCCTCCCCGAGCCGCTGGCATCCCAGCCAACATTGGGCGAGGTCGCGGCCTACTACACCGCGCAAACGTTCGCGCAGGTCGGCCAGCCCTTCGACCTGCGCCTGTGCATCAAGCACTTTCCGCTCGATCACCTGCGCTCCTCCACCGACCTGCTCGAAGACCTCGACTTCCGCCAGCCCCTGCCCAGCGCCTACGAACGCCCGCTGGAGCTGGCGATCACCAGCACCGGCCGCCTCGACGGCTTCCTGGTCTGGCTCAACCTCCACGTCGGCGACGGCGCGGTGATCGATACGCTCAACGAGGAGTACGCCTGGCTGCCGGTCTACTTCCCGGCCTTCGACCCGCCGCTGGACGTCCAAGCGGGCGACCGCATCGT
>DASWTW010000042.1:0-7153 GCA_036401895.1 Herpetosiphonaceae bacterium
CACCGATGGCGGCGAGACACGGCTGGTGGCGTACGTCGTGGAGGAGAACCCAGAACCTAGAACCCAGAACCTAGAAGATTCACCCGAACCCGGTTCTAGGTTCTTAGTTCTAGGTTCTGCGTTGCGCGCCTTCCTGCGCGACCGCCTGCCTGAATATATGCTGCCCAGCGCATTTGTGACGCTCGAACAGTGGCCGCTGACGCCCAACGGCAAGATCGATCGCAAGGCCCTGCCCGCGCCGGATCAGCAGCCCGATCTGGAAACCGCCTTTGTCGCGCCGTACTCGCCGCTTGAAGATGTGCTGGCGGGCATCTGGGCCGAGGTGCTGCGCCGTGAGCGCGTCGGCGTCAACGATAACTTCTTTGATCTCGGCGGGCACTCGCTGCTGGCGACGCAGGTGGTGTCGCGCATTCGCGAAACGCTCAAGGCTGAGCTGTCGCTGCGTGATCTGCTCGAAACGCCGACCGTCGCCGCGCTGGCGCTCAAGGTCGCTCAGGCCCGGCAAGTCGCGCCCGAGCTGATCCCGCCGCCGCTTCAGCCGGTAGCGCACGACGCCGCGCTGCCGCTGTCGTTTGCCCAGCAGCGGCTCTGGTTCCTGTCGCAGATGGACCCGAGCAGCCCGGCCTACAATATCCCCAACGCGATGCGCATTCGTGGCCCGCTGAATATCGCCGCGCTGGAGCACAGTCTGAACGCGATCGTGCGGCGACACGAGGTGCTGCGTACGACGTTCAGAGCAGAGGCCGGCAGCCCGGTGCAGGTGATCCAGCCGGCGCTGACGATCCCGCTGCCGCTGGTGGATCTGCAATTCCTGTCCGCAGATGTCCGCGAGGCTCAGGCGACGACCATGGCCGCCGAGGAAGCGCAGCGACCTTTCGATCTCCAGCATGGCCCGCTGCTTCGCGCCAGCCTGCTTCAGCTGGACGCCGACGATTACGTTCTGCTGTGGAGCGTCCATCACATCGCGGCCGACGGCTGGTCGATGAGCATCTTTATGCGCGAGCTGCTCACGCTCTACCGCGCAACAGTGCATGGCACACCGGCCGAAGCTGACGCGCTGCTGCCCGATCTACCGATCCAGTATGCCGACTACGCCGTCTGGCAGCGCTCCTGGCTTCAGGGCGACGTGCTGGCCGCGCAGCTCGACTATTGGAAGCAGCGGCTGGGCGGCGTTTCTGCGCTCCAGCTGCCCACCGATTATCCACGTCCGGCCGTAGCAACCTTACGCGGCACGATGTACGAGTTCGAAATCGGGCAGGAGGCGACGGCGGCGCTGCGGGCGCTCGGCCGCAAAGAAGGCGCGACGCTGTTCATGACGCTGCTGGCGGCCTGGCAGGTCTTGTTGTCTCGCTACAGCGGCCAGCACGACATCGCCGTGGGCACGCCGATCGCCAACCGCACGCGCGGCGAGACCGAAGATCTCATCGGCTGTTTTATCAACACGATCGTTTTGCGCACTGATCTGGCGGGCGCGACCAACTTCCGCGATGTGCTCAAGCGCGTGCGCGAGACAGCGCTGGGGGCGTATGCACATCAGGATGTGCCGTTCGAGCAGATCGTGGATGCCGTAGAGCCGGAGCGCGACCTGAGCCGCCATCCGCTGTTCCAGGTCATGTTCGCGCTTCAGCCCGCGCCGAGCAAAACCCTCGAAGCCTCCGAGCTATCGCTGAGCCCGGTAACGTTCGAGTACGGCATCTCGAAGTTCGATCTCAGCCTTTCGCTGACCGAGACCGGCTCCGGCCTGGGCGGCATTCTGGAGTACAGCACCGATCTGTTCACGGTCGAGACGATCGCGCGCATGACCGAGCACTTCGCGATCCTGCTGGCCGGCATCGCGGCGAATGCTGAGCAGTCGCTGACAAGCTTGCCGCTGCTGACCGCTGCCGAGCAAGAGTCGCTGGCGGCCTGGAACGCGACGGCTGCGCCCTATGCCCAGGATCGACTGGTGCATGAGCTCCTCGCGCAGCAGGCGGCGCGCACACCCGAAGCGACGGCCCTGATCTGCGGGGCAGATCGCCTGAGCTACACCGAGCTGGACGGCCGCGCCAATCAGCTGGCGCAACATCTGCGGCTGCTGGGCGTTGGCCCCGAGACACGCGTGGCGCTGTATCTGGATCGCTCACTGGAGCTGGTGGTGGCGCTGCTGGGTGTGCTGAAAGCGGGCGGCGCGTATCTGCCGATCGATCCGAGCTATCCGGCCGAGCGCGTCGCTTTTATTCTTGGCGACGCCCAGCCCGTCGTCGTGCTGACGCAAGAATCGCTGCGGGCGGCGCTGCCGGAGACGACAGCGCAGATCGTGAGCGTGGATGCGGATGCAGCGGTGATCGCGGCCCAGCCAGAGACGGCACCGGCGAGCGATGTCGGGCTGGCGAATCTGGCGTATCTGATCTACACGTCGGGAACGACGGGCACGCCGAAAGCAGTGGCGGTCGAGCACGGCAATCTCTTGCAGGTGCTGCACGCCAGCCAGACCACGTTTGGCTACCAGGCGACGGATGTGCAGCCATGGCTGGCCTCGGTGGCCTTTGACATCGCGGCCTTCGAGTTGTTGAACCCGCTGCTGGCCGGCGGCACGGTGGTGATTGAGAGCCAGGCGCAGATCCTGGATCTGCCGCAACTGGTGCAGGATCTCCAGGACTGGACGCTGCTGCACGCGGTGCCCAGCCTGCTGCGCCAGATCGTCCAGCACGCGATGCAGGCCGCCGCGCCGGAAGCGTTCACGAACCTGCGGCGAATCTGGGTGGGCGGCGACGCGGTGCCGCCGGAGCTGCTAGCAGACACACTTTCGGTGTTTCCGCAGGCCGAGCTCATCGTGCTCTATGGGCCAACCGAAGGCACGATCATCTGCGCGTGCCACGTGGTCGATCCGCAGCAGCTGCCCACGCGTCACCTGATTGGCCGCCCGCTGCCCAACGCGCAGCTCCGCCTCTACGATGCGCACCGGCAGCTGGTGCCGGTCGGGGTGGCGGGCGAGCTCTACATCGGCGGCGGCAGTGTGACACGCGGCTATCTCCACCGTCCCGAGCTGACCGCCGAGAAGTTTGTGATCATCGACGGCGAGCGCTGGTATCGCACGGGCGATGTGGCGCGCTATCTGCCTGATGGTACGCTCGAATTCCTTGGCCGCACCGACGCGCAGGTCAAGATCCGTGGCTATCGCATCGAGATCGGCGAGGTCGAAGCCGCGCTGGCCCAGCACGAGTCCATTCGTGAGGTGGTAGTCATGGCCCGCGCCGATGGCGGCAGCGATCTACGTCTCGTCGCGTATCTCGTACCGAATGGCGAGACCGCCCCGACCACCGACGATCTGCGTCAGTTTCTCCAATCCAAGCTGCCGGCCTACATGCTGCCCAGCGCCTTTGTCGTGTTGGACGCGCTCCCGCTCTCGGCCAACGGCAAGGTCGATCGCAAGGCCCTGCCCGCGCCCGATCAGTCGAATGTTGCCCACGCCGCGACCTATGTTGCGCCGCAAAATGAGGTAGAAGAAAAGCTCGCGCAGATCTGGGCCGAAGTGCTGCGCCTGGAGCGTGTCGGCATCCACGATAATTTCTTCGCCCTCGGCGGCGACTCGATCTTGAGTATTCAGATCATTGCGCGTGCCAACCAGGCCGGATTACGATTAACGCCGAAGCAGATCTTCCAGCACCAGACGATCGCCGAGCTAGCAACGGTTGCCGATACCGCGCCTGCGGTGGTGGCCGAGCAAGGGCTGGTCACGGGCGCGGTGCCGCTCACGCCGATCCAGCAGCATTTCTTTGCGCAAGCGCTGCCCAATCGCCAGCACTTCAACCAGACGATGCTGCTGGAAGCCGGCGAGCGCCTCGATCCGACCGCGCTAGAGCAGGCGCTTCAGAATCTGCTCCTGCACCATGACGCGCTGCGGCTGCGCTTCCACTCGGCCGAATCCGGCTGGACCCAGGAGCACGCCGCGCCCACCGAGCAGCCGGTGCTGACCACGATCGATCTGCACGCATTGCCGGAGACTGAGCGTGTGGCGGCGATCGAGGCGGCGGCAATTGAGATCCAGACCAGCTTGAATCTCCAGAAAGGGCCATTGTTCCGCGCGGCGCTCTTCGATCTGGGGCCGGATCAGCCGCAGCGGCTTTTCCTGGCGGTACATCATCTGGTCGTCGACGCGGTCTCGTGGCCGATCCTGCTCGAAGATGTGCAGTCGGGCTATGTCCAGGCGCGCAAAGGCATGGCGATCACGCTGCCGGCCAAGACCACGTCCTTCAAGCAGTGGGCCGAGCGTCTGGCGGAGTACGCCGGCTCGTCGGCGCTGCTGGGCGAGCTGCCTTTCTGGCTCTCGGTAGCACAGCGCAAAGTTGCGGCGCTCCCCGTCGATCGTCAGGGTGGCGCGAACACCTACGCCTCGACGCGCAACATCATGGTCAAGCTCGACCAGGCCGAAACCTCCGCGCTGCTGCACGAGGTAGCCGATGCGTATCAGACGCAGATTACTGAGGTGCTGCTGACGGCGCTGGCCCAGACGATACAGTCCTGGAGCGACAGCCCGGCGCTGCGGGTGAACCTGGAAGGCCACGGCCGCGAAGATCTGTTTGCGGACATCGATCTCTCGCGCACGGTGGGCTGGTTCACCGCGCTCTATCCGGTGCTGCTGGATCTGAGCCAGACGCGCAGCCTGGGCGATGCGCTCAAGGCCGTCAAAGAGCAGGTGCGCCAGGTGCCCCAGCGTGGTATCGGTTATGGCCTGCTGCGGCATCTAAACGCCGAGGATCGCACCGCGCCGCTGCGGGAGCATCCGCCGGTCGAGATCAGCTTCAACTATGTGGGCCAGATCGATCAGGCAGTGCCGCAGAAAGGGCTGTTCAACATGACCCGTGCGGCGACCGGGCCGGAGCAAGACCCGCAGGGACAGCGCCCGCATCTTATCGAAATCATCAGCCTGATCAGCAGCGGTCAGCTGTCGGTTGGCTGGAGCTTCAGCGCGGAGATCCACCAGCAGGCCACGATCGAGCGGCTAGCTGAAAGCTATATCACTTCGCTCAGAGCGCTGATCGCGCACTGTTTGTCGCCGGACTCCGGCGGCTTCACACCGTCGGATTTTGCCGAGTACCAATGGGATCAGGATGATCTCGACGATATAACCGCAGCTATCTCGAAATCTTTGGGAGTCGCCTAGAATGAGCATCAAGAAGGACATAGAAAGTTTTTATCCGCTCTCGCCCATGCAGCAGGGCATGCTCTTTCATACGCTGTACGATGACGGCTCCGGCATGTATGTCGAGCAGCTGATCATTCCGGTACAGAGCGCGCTGAACGTTTCGGCGTTTCAGCGGGCGTGGGAGCAGATCGCCCAGCGCCACTCGATCTTTCGCACGACGTTTGTCTGGGAAAACATCAAAACGCCGGTGCAGGTGGTCCATCGTCGGGTTGAGCTGAGCTGGACGATCGAGGACTGGCGCGCCACTCCGGCCGAAGAGCAGCAGGCGCGGCTCAAGACCTTTCTCGACGCCGATCGCGCGCGCGGCTTTGATCTGGCGCAGGCGCCGCTGATGCGGCTGGCGCTGTTTCAGGTCGCCGACGAGCGCTACCAGTTTGTGTGGAGCCAGCACCATATGTTGATGGATGGCTGGTCGCTGCCGCTGGTGCTCAACGAGGTCTTCGCGCTCTACGATGCGGCGCTGCACGGCCGCGAGGCGGCGCTGCCGCGTCCCCGGCCCTACCGCGACTACATCGCCTGGCTTCAGCAGCAGGATCTGGCGCAGGCCGAGGATTTCTGGCGGCAGTTTCTGGCCGGCTTTACCGCTCCGACGCCGCTGGGCGTGGATCGTGTGGTCGGGCCGGACGCCGAGCCCGCCGACTACCGCGAGGTCGAGCGGCTGATCCCGATCGAGACCGCGACCACGCTGCAAACGCTGGCCCGTCAGCACGGCCTGACGATGAACACGGTGATGCAGGGCGCGTGGGCGCTGCTGCTCCATCACTACAGCGGCGAAGACGACGTACTCTTCGGCGCGACGGTTTCGGGCCGTCCGCCGGAGCTGACCGGCGTAGAAAGCATGGTCGGTCTCTTCATCAACACGCTGCCGGTCCGCGTCCAGATCGACTCCCGCGCGACGCTGCTCGACTGGCTGAAGCAGATCCAGAGCCAGCAGGCGGATCTGCGGCAGTACGAGTACAGCCCGCTGGTGCAGATCCAGGGCTGGAGCGACGTTCCGCGCGGCCAGCCGCTCTTCGAAAGCCTGGTGGTCTTCGAGAACTATCCGGCGACCGGCGGTGGCGGCCAGGGCAATGGCTCACGACCCAGCCTGGCCTTTGGCCGCATGCAGGCCGTGGAGCGCACCAACTACCCGCTGAACCTGATGGCCGGCATGGGCGCGATGCGGCTGAACTACGATCGGCGGCGCTTCGACGATGCCACGATCGACCGCATGCTAGGCCATCTTGAGAGCGTGCTGGCCCGGATCGCGGCTCAGCCACAGCAGCGTCTCGCCGATCTTTCCCTGCTGACCGAGGCCGAGCAGCAGCAGCAGCGCGAATGGAACACGATCGCCGGGCCGTACCCGCAGGAGCAGTGCTTGCACCGGCTGGTCGCGGCCCAGGCGGCCCAAACGCCGGATCGTGCTGCCGTGGTTTTCGGCAACGATCGCCTGAGCTATGCCGAGCTGAACGCGCGGGCCAATCAGCTGGCGCATCGTTTGCAGGCGCTGGGTGTGGGGCCGGATACGCGCGTGGGCCTGTGTGTCGAGCGCTCGCTTGAGGCGATGGTCGGCGTGCTGGCGACTCTCAAGGCCGGCGGCGCGTACGTCCCGCTCGATCCGGCCTATCCCGAGGAGCGGCTGGCGTTCATGCTGGCCGATGCCCGCGTGCCGGTGCTGCTCACCCAGCAGTCTTTGGTTGATCGCCTTCCGCAGCACGACGCGGAGGTGATCCGCCTGGATGCCGACTGGCCGTCGATCGCCGCGCTACCCACGGCTGAGCCCACCTCTGCGGTCACGCCCGATCATCTGCTGTATGTGATCTACACCTCGGGCTCAACCGGACAGCCCAAGGGCGTGGGCATGACGCACCGGCCGCTGGTCAATCTGCTGGCCTGGCAGCAGCGCACGATCCCCGGCGCGCGGCGCACGCTGCAATTCGCGCCGCTGAGCTTCGACGTTTCCTGCCAGGAGATGTTCTCGGCCTGGAC
>DASWTW010000043.1:0-11551 GCA_036401895.1 Herpetosiphonaceae bacterium
TCAAATAAAGGTAAAAATGCGCAGGGCGTACTATAGAATATCCTCCCGCCGGAGCTTTTCCGGCGGGAGGATCAAGAGTTGTTAGCGACCGTAGCGCCAGCGCAGGTAGTGCTGGCCGACGTTGCCCATCTCGACCTGGAAGCCGGGCGGGTTGCTGGGCGTGTAGGTCAGCACGCGCCGCTGAAACGCCTGCATCAGCACGTCTTTCTCGACGCCGCCGACGTTGACGCGCGACCAGTAGGGCTCGCTGATCGGCAGGCCGACCGCGAAGATCGCGTCGATCACCTGGCCCTGACGGTAGCCGCCCTCGTAGATCTGGCCGCGCTGCGCGAAGAAATCGTTGAAGACGCGCGGCACGTTATGGCCCAGCGTCGCGTCGTAGCTGCCGAGCTGCACGCCGTAGCGCACCAGGCTCGCATCGTCGCCAGTGCTGCCGTCGCGGCGCAGCGTTGCAGTGACCTGCTGTCCCACGCGGCTGGGCGCCTTGGTCTGGTTGACCGGATAGGCCACGCTGCGGAACGAGGCGTAGGTCGGCCCCTGCGGATTGGCCTCCGTGGGATCGCCGGCGACCGCTTGCTCAGCCGGTGCCGCGTCGGTAAAGGCATCGTCGCCGACCTGCACTCGGCCGGTGATCATCTCGACGACCAGCAGGCCGTTCGTGACCTGTCCGCTGGCGGGATTGTTGATCTCCATGCGGCTCTTGTCGAAGTACTGCACCTGCCGCGATCCTTCGGGGCTGTTGGTGTACGGCTCACGATGCGCCGCCGTGATCGGCTGCGGCCCCCAGAGCCAGGTGCGCGGCTGTGAAAGCCGGCCCTCGGCAACAGGACGATCGGTGCGCTCCCAGACGCGCTGGAAGTTCGGCGTGGCGAATGCGCCGTTGTAGGGCGCCGGCGCTCCCGCGCTGGGCGGCGCTGTGGGTGGTTTGGCCGCGCTGCCGGGCACATGCCGCACATAGATCGGCGCGGGACCGACGCTGAGATTGAGCGCGCCGTTCTCAGCCCGAACTGAGCCGCTGCTGCCGTCGCGCTGGGTGACCGTGGCGCTGGCCGAGGCCGTGGGAATGCGCGCCGTGCCGCCGATGGTCGACCAGACCACATCCACGACTTCGCCGCCAGATTGGAAACGCTGGACATACACATCAGCGCCCTGGAAGGCCGTAAAGTCGTCGATAAAGATTCTGCCGCTGCCGGTCGCCGTGTTCGGGCTATCGTCCACGATCAGCTCTCGGAGCCGCAGCGAGCCGTCGAGCCGCCCGTTGCCGCCCGTGATGCGATTGCCCGGCTCGACTTCGCCGGTCAGCGATGCGGTGAGGAACTGCCAGCCGGGAGTGCCGACGTAGCCCAGCCGGTATTGCAGCACCTCGCCCTGCTCGTCGGCGATGCGCGCCTGAAGCATGTGACCCGAGCCGTCGCCATACACCCACAGCCCGATGCGTGTTGTGTTGGCCGGCAGCGGCGTGTTCTCGCTGCGGGGAAACGCGACATAATCATTGTCGGCGCTGGTGAACTCGTAGATGATGCGGCCCGACGCGTTGCTGCGCACCTGCTCGGTGCTGGCGGTGATCGGCGGCTTGCCCACCGGGAAGGGCGCGCCCCAGCCACGGGCATCGTCGAAGGAAAGCACAACCTGGCTCGGCATCACGTCCTGCGCGCCCAGCGGCTGCGCTCCACCGATCTGCTGGCTCAGCACCTTGAGCGCGATCGCCGCCGGCTTGAGCTGGCCGTAGTCGCTGCCGCTGCCACCGCCGCGCACGAGGCCATAGCAAGGCTGCTGCGGATCTTTGAAGTTGTACCACAGCACACGCTCGGCTCCGGCTCCGCGCAGCAGCACGCCGCCGCGTACCAGATGATTCGCCTGCTGGTCTTCGTTGGTCCGTCCAACCGGATCGCGCTCGCAGGCGCCGCTGCCCCAGCCGAACTCGGTCGCCCAGATCGGCTTGCTGCCGTAGCGCGCGGCCAGCGTCTGCACGTTTTTGATGCCGACCACATCGATCTGCGCGGTCTCGGGCGTGAATGGGTCGACATACGGATGGACCGAGAGCGCGTCGAACGAGCTCCACGCACCGTGAGCGGCGACGGCGTTGAGAAAGCTCGGGTCGAAGGGCACCACGCCGCCGCTGAGCACCGTCACCGAAGGATCGACCGACTTGATCGCGGCGTACGCCTGGATCAGCAGCCGGGAGTAGGCGGCCGGATCGGGCGCGGGCTTCCAGAAGTTGCCGTTCTCAGGCTCGTTCCAGATCTCCCAGGCCTGCACCTTGCCTTTGTAGCGCGCGGCTACAGCTTTGGCGAAGGCGGCGTAGCGATCAGGATCGGGCGCGAAGTACGACACACCATTGCTCGGATCGCTCGGCTCGGGAGTGGCCCAGCCCACCGCTGGCCCGATCACGCCGATGATATTGACGCCGTTGCTGCGGTGCAGATCGAAAACCTTGTCGTGCCAGGACCAGTCGAATCTTCCCGGCTGCGGCTCCAGACGCGACCACTGCACGTCTTCGCGGACCCAGCCCAGCGCCAGATCTTTGACCAGCCCGGCCGGCCGGTTGAGCGAGCCATAGTCGGGGTAGCGCGAGGCAATATGACTGTTAAGGCCGAATACAGATGTGCTTGCCGCCTGCGCTGTCGGCGCGGGTGCCGGCGCGGCGCTTGAGCAGGTGTACGACACCAGCAGCGTGACAAGCAGCATCGAGGTCAGCATCAATTGTTTCAAAAGGTGTTTCCTTCCTGGTAGATTCCGGGGCGACCAGATTATACCGGGAGATCGCGGGGCGTGCAGGCGGAAATAAATCCTGGGGCTCGATAGCGCATGCGGTGTGTGTGCTGCCGGCTTCTGCCTGCCGCAGCGGAGCGTGCGATTCGGGAATGTCCCTGTACACCTCCGCTGCGCGTGTCCGTCGTCGGTGCTGCTTCCTGGGTTCGTCCTATACCTCAATGCCTCAGTGTTTAGGGCAGCGTGGTCGTCGGTGTGTCGGTTGGCGTGTTGGTTGGCGTCGGTGTGAACGTTGCCGTTGGAGTGATAGTCGGTGTGCGGGTTGGTGTGGTGTTTGGGCCGGGTATTCCGGTCGGCGTATTGGTTGGCGTATTCGTCGGCGTATTGGTTGGGCCGGGCATCCCAGCCGGTGTATTGGTTGGCGTATTCGTCGGCGTGTTGGTCATAGTCGGTGTGCGGGTCGGAGTGTTGGTCGGCGTATTGGTCGGCGTTGGCGTCGGCGTGAGGAACGCGAGATAGAGCAGACGGTTCGGTGTTCCCACAATGTTGTTCAGGATCGCGCTCTGCGTTGCGTTCGTCGTCAGCCAGCTATTGATCGTTGCCTGGCTGGCGTCGCCATAGAAGGCTTTGTACAAAACGGCCGCGCCGGCGACGAATGCGGTCGCCTGGGATGTGCCGCTCTGGGTGCTGGTGGTGCTGCCGATCCAGGCCGAGGTGATGCCCGAGCCGGGCGCGTAGATGTCTACGCACTGCCCATAATTGGAGAAGCTGGCGCGATTGTCGGTGCGCGTGGAGGCCGCGACGGTGATGGCGGCGCCGATGTTGGCCGGCGTGACGGTACACGCATCGAGGTTGTTATTGCCGGCCGCCACTGCTACAAACACGCCGGTATTGATCAGGTTCGTGATGGCAAGCTGGAATGTTGAGGTGTTGCTGTTCGTCAGGTTGATCGGGCTGAAGGCGATCGTGGCGACGGCGGGCTTGACCGCATTCAACGCGACCCAATCGATGCCGCGAATGGCATTCCCGACCGTGCCCAGCCCATCACAATCCAGCACGCGCACGCCGCGCAGCCTGACCTGCTTGGCGACGCCGTAGGTCGCGCCGCCGACAATGCCGGCCAGGTGCGTGCCGTGACCAGCGCAGTCGGCGCCGATAACGCTGGGGTTGAACGCGTCATAGACGTTTTGCGCGCGGGTGCCGAAGTCGGGGTGATTGGCCTGGAGGCCGCTGTCGATCAGGTAGGCCGTGACGTTCGCTCCCGTAGGCGTGTACGTGTAGCTTCCCGAAAGCGGTAGCGTGCGCTGATCGATGCGATCAAGGCCCCACAGCCCGCTGGTAATATCGATCGTTTGCGTCCCTGTCGCCTGAATCAGCTGATCCGGCTCGACAAACATCACGTCGGGGTGTCGCGCCAGGGCCATGCGCTGCTGGTCGCTCAACGTCGTCAGGAAGCCGTTGAGGACGCGGCTGTAGACATGCGTGGGCGTTACTCCGGCAGCCCGCGCGATACCGCGAGCATCACGACCCGCTTTGATCGCCACAATATACTGATCCGCGACACGCAGAGAGGCTGGCTGATCCGGCGACACTTCGCTGGGCAGAGTCAGCAGTCCTCCAACCAGCAGAACCAGTATCAGGAATCGTGCATCCATGGTCTTGTTCCTTCACTGTTGGGCGCAGGGCTGAAAACAGATTGATGCGGCGATACAGCCCAAAATCGATATGCGGGGCACACGTAGACGGTGCTCCTCCAGGTACACACTTTCGCGCGGCCTGCCAGCACAGCCGGAGTGCAGGCTGCTACAGAATCGTGTGGAGGAGAACTCTTTTGCGAGTGAGCAGGACAGACTCCCAACGAGGATCGAGTGATCCAGCGCCTTTCATCGCTGGTGCAAAACCCAGGTTGTCGGTGCATGGGTATGGGTGAGCACCTGTACGCGGGCGTCGTGAAGCGAGGACACGATGGCGTGACAGGGAGCCGACGTGGGGGGTGCCAACAACGGGCAGGAGTTCTGCCGTGATGATACAGGGGAGAATGAGGTATTTGGATACCTCAGCGCTCGTGTGTATCGTGAGTCGGTCTGTTTAGCAAGAACGATACCAGTCAACAATCGCCACGCGCGGTATTTTGATGAGCTTCATACGCCTTCCAATGGATAAGTACGCGCTGTCGGAGGGTACCACGACACCAGGCACACAGAGCGTGCGGCCGGCCTGAATCCCGGTGAGCGATAGTTCGTTTTGTAAGGTGTTTGATAGATGCGTGTGCTATGCTGATTCAGACAGTGCATCACGCCGTGCGAGCTGCCTGCTAGCGATACCATAGTTACAGACCGAGGCTTCATGTTCCGTTTGGAATCTCCCCTTTGCCTCGGCATTAGTTGTGCATACCAGAGTATCCTTCGCTCATCTGGTGTGAATAGTGTACGGCACAAGGTAGCCTAAAGAGTCCTCAGACTGCACATCTTCACATTGCGTCCTGAGCCGTGCCTTGCTGCTTTGGAACCGGTATCGTCGTCGTTGCCGGATCACGAGTGACCTTGCTTCATTGAATCAGCCCACTGTCGCGATCCCCTGGTATTTGCCGGGGGCTATGTTCGTCGTTGTCGCAAGCAGAGCGTTGGGCTACAGCGCTCTTAGGAGGCATCTATGCGTACTGCCGAGGGTGTGCCATATCTGTCGCAGGCCAATTATGTCGGGCAAGGATTCGATATCTACGGCGCCTACAACATCACAACCTCACGCACTCAGGCTCTCTTCGATCCCGAGAAAGCTGGAACGCATCAGTTTGATTTTCTCGGCAAAACCTATGCGCTGCCCAGCTATATCGACGGCACGGTGAACACGGAGAGCCGCTATCTCGAAGAAACGGTTCATACCCGCGACGAATTCCAGAATGTGATCGCGTCTCATGCCAAAGTGCACGGCTCTTACGGCGCCTTCAGCGGACACATGGAGGCTGCCTACGGCCATCAGTTCACGCGCAGCAGCGAGTACGATTACTCGTTCTGGAGCTTTTTCGCGCGCCTGGCGACGCTCTCGATCAAAGTCGACACCAAGTATCTCACCGATTATTTCGCGCAGCGGATCAGCGGGCTGCCCCGAACGGTCAACGACAGCAATCTGATCGAGTTCGAGGATTTCTTTAACGACTTCGGGGCCTACTTCGTCTCCGAGGTCCATCTCGGCGGTGAGCTTGACTACTATGTGTCTGTCAGCAAAGAGTCGTCGCTCAGCAAGACCACAATCTCTTCGATGGTCAATATCGAGCATCGCGGCCTCTTTGTGTCGGGCGGCATCTCTGCGGATATCAAGAAGTCTCAGGACTGGCAGAGCTATTCGTCGAGCCGCCAGGTGAGAATCGTGGCTACTGGCGGTGATCCTGCCGTGCTGACGCAGCTTGTCGGTCTCAATCCGAATGATCCCAGCGCTGCCAGCGTGGTGGCCTTTAACCAGTGGGCCAATACCATGGAGCACTACCCGGCCTTCGCGGATTTCCACCTGCGAGGCATCTGGGAGCTATGCGGCGATAGGCGCGCCGTCGTCGAGCAGGCATTCCATGTGTACGGCCCGAAGATGCGCCCGCGACTGAATGTCGAGGTGTCCACGAACTCCGTTCCGCTGATCGTGCTTGGCAACCAGATCAAGCCGCCCCAGCCGCCGAACTACAATCTCGGCTATCAGATGGTGATCCTGGATCGCACGAACATCACGCCGGAGGGGGTTGTCCTAGACAAATATTACGTGCCCGACGCCCCGCACGGCTACGACAATATCAAGCAGATGTACAACCGCATGTATGCGGATATTGTCCAGGGTGGCTATAACAAGATTAACTATGTGCTCATTCTGGCAAGCTTTGGCATGATCTGGAAGGGGCAGCCGACGAGCGAATTCTACGGTCTGCTGCGGACGGCAGGCGGCGGCTCCAAGCTCCTGCAATGGATGAACGAAGGCATTAGCATGTACGGGAATACCACGTACATCCTCGTAGGCATCTTTGGCCTCGGCCCCGATACAGGCGTGGAATCGCTGACCTACACGGTAGAAGACGTACCGCTTAACGACGAGCTTCAGGTCTTCTTCTACGGCCAGCGCGGCACCGATCTGTACACCCTTGGCGCGGGCTAGTAAGCCGGAGGCTCCATCGTACCCCACTGGATCGAGCACAAACAGCAGCCAGTGGGGTATTGTTTTGCTCGATAGTCTGCGGCATCATTCCCCGACAACATTTGGCGACGTGAGCTTTACCACCTACCCACCGGCACCGAAACCTTCACCATCAGGCGGCACGAAAATTGGTCGTATGCTGCTGAACGATCGTGCGTGCAGCGCTGAGCACCACAGCGATCGCACGATCGATCCCTGGTACAATCGAAACTCAGCAGGCTTCGACGTGTCCCATATTAAGAGGAGCATCATGCAACAATCCTATGATGTGCTGGTGATCGGCGCGGGTCCGGCGGGAACGATGGCGGCGCTGCATGCCTGCGAGCTAGGCGCGCGCGTGGCAGTCGTCGAGAAGCACCGGACCGGCGGCACCTGTACCAATACCGGGTGCGTCCCGACGCGTGTGCTGGCTAAGACGGCGCGCACACTGCGCGATATTCGCAGCGCCGGCACCTACGGCATACAGGTGGGCGAGCCGAGCGTTGTCTGGTCGCAGACGCGGGAGCGAGTCAAGCAGGTGATCGAAGAGGTACACGGCAACAAGCGCGTCTCGGACAATATTCGCGCTGCCGGCGGCGACCTGTTCATGGAGGCCGCAACCTTCTGCTCGCCGCACGAGGTCCGTCTCGCCGACTCGGGCCAGGTTTTGCGCGCCGACAAGATCATTCTGTGCGTGGGCGGTCACTCGCGGCGGCTGCCGATTCCCGGCGTCGAGCATGCGCTCTACCCGGAGGATATTCTGGAGCTTGAGGAGCTGCCGCGCTCGGTGGCGATCGTCGGCAGCGGCTACACCGGCGTGCAGCTAGTGACCGTGATGAACGCCTTCGGCGCGCAGGTGACGCTGCTGGAAATGCTGCCCAACGTGCTGCCGATGGCGGATCGGGATGTGGGCGAGGTGCTGCGCGAGAGCTTCGTCAAGCAGGGCGTGACCGTCGAGACCGGGATCAAAGGCGTGGAGCGGATCGAGCTGCTCGACGACGGCCAGCGACGGCTGGTGTATACTGCCGACGATCAGGAAAAAACTGTCGAGTGCGATGCGGTCTTTTTGTGCGCGGGCTGGCCGGCCTCGACCGAGGGGCTGGGCCTCGACGCGATCGGCGTGGAGGTCGAGAAAGGCTTCATCAAGGTTAACGAGTACCTGCAAACCTCGGTGCCGCATATCTTCGTCGCGGGCGATGCTAACGGCCAGGGTATGCTGGTGCAGGGCGCGCACTTCGAGGCGTATGTCGCCGCCGAAAACGCGGTGCGTGGCGTGACCCAGACCTTCAAGCATGACCTGCTGCCCAACGGCGGCTTCACCGATCCCGATCATGCCGGCGTTGGTCTGACCGAGGAGCAGGCGCGCAAAGAACATCCCGATTGTCTGGTCGCGGTGGCGCACTTCGCCGATCTCGACCGGGCGATCATCGACGATCGCAAGGTGGGCTTTCTCAAGCTGATCGCCGACCGCGAGACGATGCTGGTGATCGGGGCGCACGCTGCGGGAGAGCACGCCGTCGAGGTGATTCAGGCCGTGGCGACCGCGATGGCCGCCGAGGTCAAGGCGACAACGCTGGCCGGAATCGAGCTAGCCTATCCCACCTATACCGCGATCGTGGGTATGGCTGCCAGCCATCTCGCGCCGGATGCCGGTCACGCGACGGTGCGGCCGATCGCGCGGCCGGATCGCATAGGAAGCAAGCATGAAGATCGATCTGAACTGTGATTGCGGCGAAAGCTTCGGCTCGTGGCGCATGGGAGATGACGCGGCGCTGCTGCCGCACGTAACATCCGCGAATGTGGCCTGTGGTGCTCACGCCGGCGATCCGACGACCATGCGCCGGACGGTGCGCCTGGCGCGTGAGCGTGGCGTGAGCGTGGGCGCGCATCCCGGCTTTCCCGATCTGCAAGGCTTTGGGCGGCGCCTGCTCGACATGACGCCCGACGAGATCGCCGATAGCGTGGTGGCCCAGATCGGTGCGCTCTACGCGATCGCGCGCTCCGAGGGCGTGGAGCTGACGCATGTCAAGCCGCACGGCGCGCTCTACAACTACGCGGCGGTCACATCTGCGGCGGCTGAGGCGATCGCGCGGGCGGTGGCCTCGTTTAGCCAGAATCTGATTCTGGTGGGCCTGGCGGGCTCGGCGCTGGTCGAGGCGGGACGCGCTGCCGGGCTCCCTGTTGCGCGTGAGGCGTTCGCGGATCGGCTGTACGAGGCCGACGGATCGCTGCGCAGCCGACGCTTACCGGGCGCGGTGATCCACGACGATCAGCAGGCGATGGCGCAGGCGATCCAGATCGCAGCCGAGTACTGCACGCTGACCTACGACGGCGAGCGGCTATCTCTGGAGGCCGATACGATCTGCCTGCACGGCGACACGCCTGGAGCCGCGACGCGAGCGGCGTTGCTGCGCAGCGGCCTCCAGACAGCGGGGATCGAGGTTGTGCCGCTGGCGCAGATGGTGAGCCGCTAAGCTCATGGACGCGACGATTCGCTGGCGCGTGCTGCCGCTGGGCGAGGCGGCGCTGCTGGTCGAAGGTGAGCCCGCCGATGACCGGACGAATCGCGCAGTGATCGCGCTGGGCCGGGCGCTGGACGCGGCTGCACTGGCGGGTGCGCAGCCATCGGTACCCGCCGTCAGCTCGCTGCTGATCCCGTTCGATCCGCTGCAACTGCCGTCTGCCGCGCTGGAAACGACTATTCGACGGCTGCTGGCCGAGCTTGAGCCCGCGCCGGATACGCCCGAGCGTGTGGTGGAGATTGCGGTGCGCTACGGCGGCGACGATGGGCCGGATCTGCTTGAGGTCGCCGCGCAGGCCGGCATGACGCCGCAAGCGGTCGTTGCGCTGCACTCTGCGCCGATCTACCGCGTGCTGCTGATCGGCTTCGCGCCGGGCTTTCCGTATCTCGGGCCGCTGCCGGCGCCCCTGCATCTGCCCCGCCGCGCGACGCCGCGCACCAAAGTGCCGGCCGGCTCGGTCGCGATCGCCGCCGACATGAGCGGGATCTATCCGGCTGTGCTGCCCGGCGGCTGGCATTTGATCGGCCGGACCCAGCAGCCGCTTTTCGATCCCGCTGCCGATCCGCCGTCGCTGCTTGAGCCTGGCGTGGGCGTCCGCTTCGTGCCGCTGGACGCTGGAATCCAGCCATGATCGGTGAATCTTCGCCCTGTCTGCGCGTGCTGAGCGGCGGCGTGCTGACGACGGTTCAGGATCATCGGCGACAGGGGACGCGGCGCTACGGTGTTCCCCAGAGCGGCGCGCTCGATCCGATCGCGCTCTCGCTGGCGAACCGGCTGCTGGACAACCCGCACGACGCTGCGGCGCTGGAGATCACGGCGGGCAGCGCAGCCTTCGAGGTGCTGGCGCCCACGCTGCTGGCGATCACTGGCGGCGATCTTGGCGCACTGCTCAACGACGAGCCGCTGCCGCAGTGGACTGTGGTTTTTGCCCGGCCCGGCGCCGAGATCCGATTTGTGGGCAGGCGGCAAAGCTGGGGCGCACGGGCATATCTGGCGATTGCGGGCGGCTTCGATGTCCCCGCGATCCTTGGCTCACGGAGCACCTATCTGGCCGGTGGCTTTGGTGGTCTCCACGGTCGGGCGCTACGCACCGGCGATCTGCTGGCTAGTCTCAGCATGGCAGATGCGCTGCCGCTGGCTGGACGCAGCTGTCCGATCGCCGCTCGTCCGCCTTACACGGTCGAGCCTGCGCTGCGGTTGTTGCCGGGGCCGCATCTCGATCGCTTTGTTTCCGGCGCGCTGGATCTGCTGCTGACGGAGCCGTTTACGATCAACGCCAGCGCCAATCGCATGGGCTACCGGCTGGACGGCCCGTTGCTGGGCTACGCCGCGCCATGTAGTTTGCCTTCGCTGGGTGTGCTGCCGGGCGTGATTCAAGTCCCGCCTGACGGCAACCCGATCTTGCTCATGGCCGACGCGCAGACCACTGGCGGATACCCGATTGTTGGCGTGGTGATCGAGCCGGATCTTGCGCTGGCGGCACAGCTGCTTCCCGGCGACAGGCTGCGCTTCCGGCTAACAACGCTTGACGAGGCGGTCGCTGCCCGCCGCGAAGTCCAGCGCTGGTGCTCTTCAATCCCAGCAATGGACATCGACCTTCTGAGTTGGGCCGGCGCGCTTGAATAATGTTGGCGCGGCCCTGCGGGCAAACAAAGGAACAAGGGAACAAGGGAACAAGGGGATTTCATATTCCTTTGTTCTCTATTTTTGCTCTTTGTTTGTTTCTTTGTTCTTTTGTTCTCTTGTTCTTCCTTCGTAACTCGTGTATGCTAGCAGCACAAGATATCCCCTGAGCTGCAACCAATCAGCTACATGCACGTACAGTAGCTTAATGCTTGTTCAACCGGGTTTCCCCATCACATATTCAAGGAGGAACTATTCATGTCTCAAGGCCCAGGTTCGTACAATAATCAGATAGCTCAAGGTATCTCCCAGCTAGCCCAGGTGCGCGCCGCGATCGAAGAGGCGGCGGAGGTATTTGGCCGCAAGGACGAGGCCGGTCGTACGCCGATCGTTGTGGTGCCGAAGCGCCAGAATCGCATCCGCTGGGGCCTTGTGATCTTCGGTATCTTTATTATTATTGTGGGCGTCTTTGCTGCCTCCCAGAACGCAGGCTTCGGCGTCGCGGGATTTTTCTTTGGCGTTCTGTTTATCCTCTTTGGCCT
>DASWTW010000044.1:0-14081 GCA_036401895.1 Herpetosiphonaceae bacterium
TCCTCGGCGGCGCGGCGTACAGCCTTGGCAAACAGCTCGATCGAAGAGGGACTCTCGAAGTCAAGGTAAAACGGCTTTTGCTCGGTTGGCGTGCTGATAAACACAAAGCGCGGCAGATCAAACGAATGCGCCCAGCGGCGCACCGCGATCAAGCGCTCGGTCTCGTTAGGCGGAAACAGCAGATCCTCCGGCGCAAACCGCCACGACTCACGGCAGATCACCAGCGAGTCGAAGCTGATGCGCGGCGTGTACCGGGCGCGGCGGATCATCGAGAAATGATGCAGCAGCTGGATCATCAGCAGCTCGCCCAGCAGCTCGATGATCTCGAAGCGCAAACGTCCGTCGCGCGTGCGAACCATCAGCGTGCGATCGAACGCCTCGATCACCAGCGCGCTGACCGGGATTGTTTGCGCCGGATCGAGACCACACGAGTCCTGCGCAAAGACCAGCCGGATATCCTGCGGCGACATCAGCGCGGTGCTGAGCCGCAGGGTCGGGCCGCCCTCCTCTCGGGAGGCGACCAGCACCACATTCGGCTCGGCGAAATCGTCGGCGACAGCCTGGTAGAGCACTTGCGGCGTCGGGTGCTGATCCACGAACAGCGCCGTTTTCAGCGTGTTAGCGGCGGGATGCAGCTCGCCCAGCACAGCTTGATACTGGCCGCTGTTGATCGCCTCGATACTCGGCGCGGCGATCATCACGTCCGGGCTGTGGTAGCGCGCGGAGGTCCAGCCACGACGCGGCGCGGCGAAGGCTTCCGCGACCTTGCGCTCGATCTCGCGGCTTGAGTACACGACATGCCGCTGGCCTTCAGGGAGCGCCAGAATATTCGTCCAGCGATTCTGAAAATCGCTTTCCAGCGCCTCGATCTGCCCGGTAACCTCGCCAAAAATGATCGGATGCGCCCACAGCCAGAAACTGGCAAAATCCACGGTGCGCGAGCCGACTTTCTGCGTCAGATCGCGGTAAATCGTGATGAACGCCTCGCGATACAGATTGGCCGCCTGGTAGGTGAACCAGCGCGCGCTGGTGAAGATCGGAGCCAGCGCCTCGCCGATCGACTCGATCAAGGCCGGACCAAACGTTACGTCAACATCGCGGCGACAATCTTCGTAGACCAGCGTGCGGCCCGCATAGGTCGAGCCGGCGCGACGAGTAGCGGGAAGACCGGTCAGCCGCGTGAACGTCGACTCCAGATGCTCCATGGCCTGGCCCATCCGCTCGACATCGCCGCGCGCATCGGCGACGGCAGCCCGTGCGCTTTCAAGCTCGGCCAGCGCCCCCAGCGAGCGCAGGCGCAGCTGCTCATCCTCGATGCGCTCCAGCTGCCGGCGCAGGCTCTGCTCGGGATGCAAGCCTTCGGCGGGCACTTCCAGCGTCCAGACGATGCGATTCTGCGCGCAGAGTTTTTTCAAGATCTTGTAAACGTCGTCGATGCTCTTCACGCCGGTCGCGGGATCATTGGCGAGATCCGCAGCCAGCTGCCTGGCGGTGCGCACGCCATCGCAGGCCGCCAGCACCGCCGCCTGGATCGCCGGAATACGCGCGGGCGGCACCAGCGGCAGATGCAGGGTTGTGCCGTCGACAAACACATGCGGCAGACGGCGCGGGGTCAGCCACGGATGCAGCGCCTCGTCCTGGGCCAGCGTCTCCGCCAGCGCATCGATGCCCCAGCCGTCGAAGTAGACCGTTCGGGCCGCCAGCAGCCGATCGCCGGGCTGCATAGTTGCGGCCTGGCCTTCGTCCTGCACATAGGCCCAGCCGACCGGCCCGAAAAAGCCGATCGTGTCGTTTTTGGCGCAGTAGCGCTGAATATAGTTGACGATCAGCGCCTCGTGCTGCCGATACTTCGACGAGCGCACGGGAGCGTCGGCTGGCTGGCGCAGAAGCGCATCCACGCCCGTTTGCAGCGCATGGCGATTCTGCCAGATCAGCGCCTCACGGAAGGCGGAGTCGTGGGCGATCGAGCGGATCACACCCGAGGCGTGCGCCGTCGCCTGCTGCACCGCGCGCTCGACCTCGGCCAGCGCGGCGCGGGTCTGGGCCTGTAGCTCGCAAAACGCGGCGACGGCCGGCTCGGCGGCGGGCGGCACGGCGCGCTTGGGCGGCTGGCCCTTTTTCAGCGCCTGGATCGCGCGCACGACCGGATCGCGCTCTTCGGGCTGGGGCGCCTCCAGGATCTCGCGCAGCACCTGAAGCGCGCGCTCCTGCGCCTGCTGGGCGGCGGCTTCCAGCTCAAGATAGCGATCGACCACGGCGGCCCACTCGGGAGCAGCCAGCGCCAGCAGATGATCGATGGAAAATCCCGCGCTTCTTAATCCCACCCAGCGCCAGATCGCCCACTGCGGATCTGGCAGCTGAGCCAGATGTCCAGGCGCGCTGGCCGCTTCGTCCGCGATCGCGGCAGATGTTGTATCTTCGCCGGCTGCCTGGTAGATGGAACGCTGGAGGGTGTGATCCATAGGTTGCAGATCCTTCTAAAATGGGTAGGGGCGTATTGCGATACGCTCAGGGCGTGATAAATCACGCCCCTACATGTCTTCTGCTCACCGCTCCCGATGATCTAGCCGGCGCTGGGCGCGGGCTCGGCCGTCGGCCCTTCCGACTTGGCCGGCTCAGCAGCGGGAGCCGGAGCCGGAGCAGGCGCCGCCGCCTCGGCCGGTTTATCGGGCACCGCGTCCGGCAGCAGGGTTTCGACGTCACGCAGCGGCCGGTAGAGATAGCCGCTCAGCGAGGTCAGCATTACGGTCATGCCGATGAAGACAAAGAGCAGACCGACGCCGCGTCCCGGCCCGGTGCCGATGATCGAGCCGACCGAGCCCGCGAGCGAGCCGCCTTCAAGCAGCAGTGGCTCGAACAATCCGTCAGAAAGCGGGCCGGCGAGCACATAGGCCAGCGGCGCCGTCGACCACGAGATCATCAGGCGAGTAGCGAAAACGCGGCCCTGGACCTCCGGCGGAACCTTGACCTGCCAGATCGTCTGGGTACAGCCGTTGATGAACGGCACGCAGAACATACAGATGAACGACGCGATGCCGATCAGCCAGGTGATCGGCTGGATACCGGCCAGGAAGAAGCTGAAGCCAAACAAGATGCCGAAGCCGAGCACGCCGTGAATCCGCGGCTTGGGACCGCCCCAGGAGCTGAGCACGAGCGTGCCCGCCAGCAGGCCGAAGCCGCCCGCCGAAGCGATCGATCCCAGCCAGGCGGCGGTCGAGAACTTGAGCACCAGCGGCGTGAACAGCACCTGCGCCAGGCCATAGGCAAAGTTCACGACCGCGAACATGATCAGCATGCCGAACAGGCCGGGGCGCTCGGTAATATACTGCCAGCCGTAGCTCGCCTCGCGCATCACCGATTTCTTCTGGCCGCCCTTCGAGGCCGGCTGCGGAATATTGACGACCAGCAGCGTGACGACCGCAATCGCAAACGTAACGAAGTCGATCAGGATAATGCCTTGCAGGAAAATAATCTGCATCAGCACGCCGGCCAGCAGCGGCGCGACGATCTGCGCGGCGGCCGAGCCAAACTGCATCATGCCGTTCGCGCGCGCCAGATGCGCCTTGGGGATCAGCATCGTGACCGAGGCGGTGTAGGCCGGCAGCTGGAACGCCCGAATCACCGAGCGCAGCGCTACAATGCCCCAGATATGCCAGACCGCCAGCATATTGCTGAACAGCAGGATCGCCACCAGCAGCGTCAAGATCGCCGAGGCGAAATCGCTGGCGATCAAAACCTTGCGCCGGTTCCAGCGATCGACATACACACCCGCGAAGGGCGAGACCAGAATACTGGGCAGTGTGCCCGCCAGCGTGATCATCGCGAACAGCGTAACCGAGCCGGTGAGCTGATAGGCCCACACGCCTAGAGCAAAGGTGGTCAGTCCCGAGCCGATCAGCGAGACCAGCTGACCAAACCAGACGATGATAAAGGTTTGCAGTCCCTGGGGAGCAGCGCTCGGCTGCGCAGAAGCGCTTTGGGTCATGGATTTTCTCCTCATGTTAACAGACCAGCGGTGACGGACAGCCGGCATTCAATACCGGGTGGAGCTGGTCGCCTCGCGACGACCAGCGGGCTTGTGGGTAAACTGCCTACTCCGAGGCCACGCCCGACGGCAGCGCGCTCTTGTGCAGCTCCAGCATCGGCACGTCCTCGACATGGGGCAGTTGGGCGGTCCAGGTATCGTCGTAGACCATATCCAGGTAGCGCTCGCCGCGATCGGGCAAGATCGTGAGGACGCGGTACGACGGTGGAAACGAGGGCAGCAGCTTGCCGATCGCGGCGATCACCGATCCCGACGATCCGCCGGCCAGGATGCCCTCGTGAGTGACCAGCGCGCGACAGCCGGCGACGGCCTCGCGGTCGCTGACGTAGACGACCTCGTCAATATCTTCCAGGCTGAGCAGCTCCGGCGTGCGGCTGGCGCCGATGCCCGGGATCTTGCGCGGCCCCGGCGCTGCGCCGAAGATCACCGAGCCGGCCGCGTCCACGGCGATCACATGCAGCGCCGGAAATACCTGACGCAGCCGCCGGGAAATGCCCAGCAGCGTGCCGGTGGTGCTGACGGCGGTCACCAGACAATCGATCGGCCCGTCGAGATCGCGCAGAATCTCGTCGCCGGTGCCGTGGTAGTGCGCCTGCCAGTTGAGCTGGTTGGCGTACTGATTGACCCACATGCTTTCCGGCAGGATCGTGAGCAGCTCCCCGACGCGCTGAATACGCGTTTTGAGGTAGCCGCCCTGATTGTCGGGCCGATCGACCATCTCGATCTGCGCGCCCAGCTGCTGCAAGATGCGCAGATTCGTCGGCGAGATGGCCGGATCGACGACACAGGTAAACGCCAGGCCATAAACCTGCGCCACCATCGCCAGCGCAATGCCGAGATTGCCGGAAGAGCTTTCGATCAGATGCGTCCCGGCGTGAATCGTCCCGCAGCGCAGGCCCTCCTCGATGATAAATCGTGCTGGCCGGTCTTTGACGCTGCCGCCGGGATTCAAAAGCTCCAGCTTGGCGAGCACCTGGGGACCGGGCTGTGGAAAGAGTCGACGGAGGTATACGAGTGGAGTTTTTCCAATGCACGCTACCACCGATTCATGGACCATATGCACACCTCTTTGTGTCGCCGTCGACGTGATGCGGGCCGTGACGGCGCGCTCGTACAAGCAACATTCGCTACTTCCTGCGCCGACCACTACGCCAGAGTGGCTAGCTCTTCGTTGAGCTTGTTCAAAGCGATACCGAGCTGCTCGGCCAGCACGCGCGCGTGCTCGTTGTCCTCGATGATGCTGAGATGATCGCCGGGGATCATGACCATATCGACACCGCCCGCCGCCAGCACACCCCAGTCGAGATCCAGCGACTCTTCTTCGGGATGATCCTCAGCGCGGATCAGGAAGATCCGCCCGCCGTAGGGCTGCGCCACAAACGCGCGATCGGCCATGATGTTGGCGCGTGTGACTTTCAGCAGCGCCCGGATCTGGTCCATGCCGATCTTGGCGCCCTGCTGCTGCGCTTCTTCGATCAGCTGGTGCAGCTTCTCGTCAGGCCCCATGCCGGTCATCTTGGCAGCACGCGCCTGAAGCGATCGCGACATCACCATCAGCAGATCGAAGTCCTGCTCTTCTTCCAGGCCGTCCGGCGCGATGTCGAGCGGCCCCGAGTCCAGCAGCGCCAGCAGCGCGATCTGCTGTCCCTGCGCCTCAAGCTGCCGCGCCATCTCGTAGGCGATGCGCCCGCCGGTACACCAGCCGCCCAGCAGATACGGCCCCTCGGGCTGGAACTCCTGGATCGCCTGGATGTAGCGGGTCGCCATCGCCTCGATCGTGGTCAGCGGCTCCTCGTCGCCGCCGTCGATGCCGACCGATTGCAGGCCGTAGAAGGGCTGATCGTCGCCCAGGAACTTGGCCAGCTTGTAGTAGGCCAGCACGCTGCCGCCGCCTGCATGGACGCAGTAGAACGGCCGGCGCGTGCCCTTGGTCTGGATACCGACCAGCGGCGTCCACGGCGCGGGCGCGATGCCTTCGCGCAGCACCTGGGCCAGATGCTCGATCGTGGCGCCCTGGAACAGCGTCGTGAGCGGCAGGTTCTGACCAAACTGCTGCTGGATCTGCGCGACCAGCCGCACGGCCAGGATCGAGTGGCCGCCGATGTCGAAGAAGTTGTCGAGCGCGCCGATCGGCCGGAAGTCGAGGATGCTCTCCCAGATGCCAACCAGCTGCGTTTCCAGCTCGTCGCGCGGCGGCACATACGTGCCCTCGATGTCGTCGCGGCGCTGGTGCGGTGCCGGCAACGCTTTGCGATCGAGCTTGCCGTTGGGCGTGAGCGGCAGCGCGTCCAGCGGCACAAATGCCGAGGGAACCATGTACTCCGGCAGCCGCTCCTTGAGCAGGCTGCGCAGGTGCGGCACGACATCCTGCATAAACATCGCCTGGAGTGGATTGTTGGCGTAGCTGCGCCACGGCTTGATCGGCACCGTCTGCTCGGGCAGGATCGGCGTGATCCACGCGGCCTCGGCGTTGCCCTCGGTCTGGCGCCGGAAAACTACGTCGTAGGTGCCGTCGGTCGCGCTCCAGGTGATCGCCGCCGCGTAGGGCAGCTCGTCACACAGCGCCCACAGATCTTCGGGATCGATGCTCGGCAACTCATCGGCGGCCAGGGCTTCGCGCAGCTCGCCAAGCGTGGCCGGTCCATCCTCGCCGGTGAGCCACGACTGGACCTCCAGATCGCGCGCGATGCGGCGGTTGGGCACGTTGCGGATCGCCAGCGTTTCCGGCGCGGTCGCGACAAGGCGCTCGCGGATGCCTTCGGGCGTCAGGCCGCCCATGTTGCCATCCAGCCAGATGTACTCGGCCGGCGGCTGCTCGACCGCGCCGACATACAGCATCACGTCGTAGCGATAGCGCGTAAACTCGTTGTGAGCACGGCCGCGCTTGAGCTGGATCTGCACCGCGCCGATCTGCGGCAGCCGCTGCTTGAGCGCCAGAAAGAACTCCGGCTCGATCACCATGTCTTTATCGCGGGACAGGCCGCGCTGCACCAGCTGGCGCACATCCGATTTAGCCAGCGCCGCGTCCGCTCGCTCGAACTGAACCGAGGTGTGGAAGGCTTCCAGCAGCGGCAGGCTGCGCACGTCGCCGATAAAGATTGCTCCGCCCGGCGCGACGGCTTTGGACGCGCCTTCGATCACCTGCGCCAGGTAGTCCATGTTCGGGAAGAGCTGCACGATCGAGTTGAGCACAACCATATCGAACTGGCCGTCCTCGATGCCGGTGAAGTCGGCGGCCTCCTGCTGGCGCAGCTCCAGCATCGGGAACGCGTCGGGTCGCGCGTCGATCTGCTGCTGGATATAGCTCAGCGCTACCGTCGAGATGTCGGTGCCCAGGTAGGAGCGGCAGTGCGGAGCCAGGCGGAACAGCAGCAGGCCCATGCCACAGCCGATCTCCAGCACGCGCTGCGGCTGCCGCGCCAGGACATGCGCAATTGTGTGCTGCACATATTCGCGCATCTCGTCCTCAGGGACGGGCTGGCCGGTGTAGCTGCTGTTCCAGCTGCTGGTGTTGAAGGTCGGATCGGCGTAGGGCGCGGCCTGGCTGTAGGCATCGTCGTAGATCGCCTGCCAGTTCGAAACCTGCTCCGCCTGCCGATCCGTGGCTGCGTCGTCGGCCTCGCCCTGGTAGTCGGGATCGGGCACGACATACGCTACCAGCGCCTTGTCGCCGGGCCGGTCCTCGCGATCGATCACCACGACCTCTTTCACGGCCTGGTGCTGCTGTAAAACGCTCTCGATCTCGCCCAGCTCGATGCGGTAGCCGCGAATCTTGACCTGGTGATCCAGACGGCCCAGGAAGACGATATTGCCGTCCGGCAGGTAGCGCGCCAGGTCGCCGGTTTTGTACAGCCGCGAGTCGGAATCGCCGCTGAATGGATCGGCGATGAACGACTCGCCGGTGCGGCGCTCGTCGTTGAGATAGCCGCGCCCAACGCCCACGCCGCCGACGTACAGCTCGCCGGGCACGCCGACCGGCACGGGCTGCTTCTGCGCGTCAAGCACATACAGCCGCATATTGTCGATCGGCCGTCCGATCGGAACGTGCAGCGTGTCGGCGGGCAGCGGTCGATCGATGCGGAAGTGCGTCACGTCGTCGGAGCACTCGGTGGGGCCGTAGGCGTTCAGCAGCGGGATCTGCGGATAGATGTTGAGCCAAGTCGCGCACAGATCCGGCGGCAGCGCCTCGCCGGTCGGGATCAGCCAGCGCAGCGCCGAGAGCGACGGCCGGTCGGTGGCCTGCTCGACGCCCTCAAGCATAATGCGCATCAGCGAGGGCACCGTCTCCAGGATCGTCACGCGATCCCCGGTCACGCGCTCCAGCAGCCGGCGCGGATCGAAGGCGACCTCGTCGGGGAAGATCCGCACCTGGCCGCCGACCAGCAGTGCCGCGAGGAACTGCCAGACCGAGATGTCGAAGCACTGCGATGCCGTCTGCGCTACGCAGTCGGCGGAAGTCAGACTCAGCGCCGCGACTTTGGCGTGCAGATGGTTGATCATGCCGCGCTGCTCGATCATCGCGCCTTTGGGCTGGCCGGTCGAGCCCGAGGTATAGATCACGTAGGCCAGATCGCCCGGCTGCGAGCGCGCAAGGAGATTGCTCTCGTCGGCCTCCTGCGCCAGGATCTGCTCGATCTCGACAATGGCCGGCGCGCCTTCGACGCTTTCCAGAGCAGTGGCAAGATCCGCGCGCTGTGCCGACGCGACCAGCACCAGCGGGCTGGCGCTCTGGCCCAGGATCTGCACGTGGCGCTGGCTCGGGTGATGCGGATCGAGCGGCAGATACGCGCCGCCGGCCTTGAACACCGCCAGGATCATCGTCAGCAGATCGGTGCCGCGCTCGCCCAGCAAGCCCACGACCACATCCGGCCCGACGCCGCGCTCGGCCAGCAGATGCGCCACGCGATTGGCCCGCTGATTCAGCTCACGGTACGTCAGCTGCTCGCTCTCGTCGGCCACGGCGATCGCGTCAGGCGTGCGCTCGACCTGCTCCTCGAACAGCTCTTGGAAGCAGCGATCCAGCGGATGCGCGACGGCGGTCTGGTTCCAGGCGGCGAGCTGCTCCTGCTCAGCGGTTGTCAGCAGCGGCAGATCCAGCACGCGCTGATCGGGATTGCGCACGATGCTCTCGACCAGCATGCGGAAATGCTCGGCCATGCGCGCGATCGTCGCGTCCTCGAACAGCGCGGTGTTGTAGGCGATCGACGCGTTCAAGCCGTCGCGGCCCTCGGACATCCACAGGCTGAGGTCGAAGTGCGACCAGGGCGTCTCCATGCCCACCGGGCGCACCGTGAGTCCCGGCAGGTCCAGCGGCGTCATTGGCGCGTTCTGGAAGACGAAGAGCACCTGGAAGAGCGGCGTGCGCGTCAGATCGCGCTCAAGATCCAGCTCGTCGACCAACATCTCGAAGGGCAGATCCTGGTTGGCGTAGGCGTCCAGCGCGGTCGTGCGCACCTGCCGCAGCAGCTCACGGAAGGTCGGGTTGCCTTCCAGGCTGGTGCGCAGCGCCAGCGTGTTGAGGAAATAGCCGATCAGCCCTTCGATCTCGGCGCGGTTGCGATTGGCGATCGGCAGACCGACGACGATGTCTTCCTGGCGCGTGTAGCGGTAGAGCAGGGTGTTGAAGGCGGCCAGCAGCGTCATAAAGAGCGTCGCGCCCTCGCGCTGGCTCAGCTCGTTCAGCTCGCCGCTGAGCGTCTTGCCGAAGGCCACGGCCTGGCGCGCGCCCTCAAGCGACTGCACCTCGGGTCGCGGGTGATCCAGCGGCAGATCCAGGCTGGGCGGAGCGCCCGCTAGCTGCTGTTTCCAGTAGTCGAGCTGCTGCTGGAGAACCTCGCCCTGCAACCACTGGCGCTGCCAGGAGGCGAAGTCGGCGTACTGAATCGACAGCTCGGGCAGCGACGGCAGCTGATCGTCGGCCAGCGCGGTGTAGATCTCGGTCATCTCGCGCAGAAACACGCCCATCGACCACAGGTCCGAGACGATGTGATGCATGGTCAGCAGCAGCACGTGATCGTCAGCCGCCAGCTCGAAGAGATGCGCGCGGATCAGCGGGCCGTCGGCCAGATCGAAGGGCACCTGGGCCAGATCCAGCACCAGCCGCTTGACCTCGGCCTCGCGCTCGGCCTCGGGCAGATGGCGCAGATCGGTGCGCGGCAGATTCAGCTTCAGCGTCGGCACGATCACCTGGATCGGCTGCCCGTCGATGGTGGGAAAGGTTGTGCGCAGCGAGGCATGACGATGCACAATATGATTCAGGCTTTGCGCCAGCACATCGATCTTGAGATCACCGATGAACCGAAACGAAGCATAGATTGTGTAGGCGCTCGTTCCGGGCTCCAGCTGATCCAGAAACCACAGCCGCTGCTGGCCGTATGACAGCGGAAACGAGCCGAATTCCACGCCCTTTGCTTCGAGCGCACGTACCAGCAGTGCCCGCTTTTGGGGGGACAGCGCAGCCAACCGCTTCGATAGATTCTCCATCTTAGGATGCCTCCAATGTTCTGCTCAGTTACAGCCCTGGCTGACCAAGAATATCCAGCGCTTCGTCGTCGGACAAACCTTCGATTTCGGCCAACAGTTGCTCCAAGGTTTTCTCGCCTACGGGGATCGGTTGAATATGCTCGTCGGGAGCGTCGAGCGGCACGGTCTCAGCCTGCGCGATCAGGCGGGCCAGGCTGGCGATCGTCGGCTCTTCAAAGAGCGTGCGCAGCGCAATATCGACGTGATAGGTTTCGCGCACAAACGAGGTGACTTGAGTCGCGGTGAGGGAATGACCGCCCAGCAAGAAGAAATTATCGTACACGCCGATCTGCTCGACGCGGAGAATGCGGCTCCAAACCTCGGCCAGCGCCTGCTCGACCGGCGTGCGCGGCGCGACATGCGGCTGATCCAGCTCCTCGCGGGTATGCTCCGGCACCGGCAGCGCCTTGCGATCGACTTTGCCGTTGGCGGTCACCGGCAGGCTGTCGAGCACCACAAATGCCGAGGGAACCATGTACTCGGGCAGCCGCTCATGGACAAAGCTGCGCAGATCGCGGGGATCGAGCCTGGCGCTGTGGGCCTCGGGCTGCTCCGCCGGCTGCGGAAACGCCACGTCCAGCGGCGATCCGCACACCATCCAGGCGGGCTGGCCCTCACCCCCTGGCACTGCGGTGCCTCCCCCCTCTCCCATTGCAATAGGCGAGGGGGAGTCGGTGGTACCTCTTTGTTCCTTTGTTCCCTTGTTCGCTTGTTCTTCCGTTAGGTTCTTGGTTCTAGGTTCTTGGTTCTCTAACACGTACGCCACAAGTCGTTTATCTCCCGGCGTGTCCTCCCGCGCGACCACGATCGCCTCACGCACGCCGGGATGATCACGCAGCACCGTTTCGATCTCGCCGAGCTCGATGCGGAAGCCACGAATCTTGACCTGGTGATCGATGCGGCCCAAAAACTCGATCGTGCCGTCGGCCCAGAAGCGCGCCTGATCGCCGGTTTTGTAGAGCCGCGCGCCGGGCCGGGTACCCTCTGGGTGCGAGAACGGGTCGGGGATAAATTTCGTGGCGGTGAGGATCGGCTCCTGGGCATAGCCGAGCGCCAGGCACTCGTCGCCGATGTGCAGCTCGCCGGGCACGCCGATCGGGCAGGGATTGAGATAGCGATCGAGAACGTAGTAGCGGGCGTTCTGGATCGGCCGGCCGTAGGGAATACTGAGCCACTGGCGCTCGACCGCGCCGATCGGGTAGTAGTTCGACCAGACCGTGGCCTCGGTTGCGCCGCCCAGGCTGATCACATTGGCGCCGGCAAACGTGGCGCGAACCAGATCCGGCAACGTGACCGGAATCCAGTCGCCGCTGAGAAACACCAGCCGCAGATGGTGCTCGCCCTGCGCGATCGGCGTTTTGGGGAACAACGGCGTGAGCTGCTGAAGCGCGGCCGGCGCCGAGTCCCAGAAGGTGATCGGCTCAGTGCGCAGGATCTCCACCAGCCGGTCGGGATCGCGCAGCTCGCGCGCCGAGGCGATGCGGATCGAGCCGCCAGCCGCCAGCAGACCAAACACATCGTAGACCGACAGATCGAAGCACAGCGAGGTGACAAACAGCACGCGATCGCCCGGATTGATGTTGAAGCTGCGGTTGACCCACTCGATCAGGTTGATCACCGGCTGATGACGCACCATCACACCTTTGGGCGTGCCCGTCGATCCCGAGGTGAAGATCACATACGCCAGGTCGTCGGCGCCGACTGCGGCTGCGGGGTTGTTATCCGGCTGATTCTGTAGATCCGCCCGGGTCCAGGTCCAGGCTGAGCGCAGCGGTATGCGCTCGCTCATGTCGAGCAGCACCACATGCTCAAGCGCGGGCAGCTCCGGCGACAGCGCGTCGATTGTGGGCGTGTAGGCGGATTGTGTCAGCACGCAGCGCACGCCGAGCGTCGAAAGAATCCACTGGACACGCGCTCTGGGAAACGAGACTTCAAGCGGCACATAGGCTGCGCCGGCCTTGAGCACGCCCAGCAGCGCCGGGATCATCTCCAGCGAGCGCTCCATCACGATCGCGACCATTGAGCCGCGACCAACACCCAGCGCCAGGAGCTGATGCGCGATCTGATTCGCCTGCTGATTCAGCTCGCGGTAGCTGATCTGCGTGTCACCGAAGAGCGCTGCCGGCGCGTCGGGCTGTTGTAGCACCTGGCGCTCGAACAGATGATGCATACAAATGTCGCGCTCGTAGTCGCGGCGGGTTGCGTTCCACACGTCGATCATCTGGTGGCGCTCGTCGTCGCTCAGCAGCGGCGCTTGCCACACGCGTAGATCGGGATCGGCCACAATCGCCATGAGGATCGTCTGGAGCTGTTGCAGCATCCGCGCGATCGTCGCGGCGTCGAAAAGATCGCTGTTGTACTCCATGGTCGCGGTCAGCCGATCGCCGCCGTCCCACATATGCAGCAGGATGTCCAGCCGCGAAGTGCCGCTGTCGACCTCAAGCGCGCTGGCGTGCAGGCCGGTGAACGCCGAGCCGCCGACGCTGGCGTGCTGAAGCCCGAACATCACCTGATAGATCGGGTTGTAGCTCAGGTTACGCGGCGGCTGAAGCGCCTCGACCAGCATCTCGAAGGGCAGATCTTGATGCGAGTGCGCACCCACGACGGTTTCGCGCACCAGCCGCAGCAGCTCACGGAAGCGCGGATTAGCCGGCATATCGACGCTCAGCACCAGCGTGTTGACCAGACAGCCCAGCAGATGCTCGATCTCGGGCCGGTTGCGGTGCGCTACCGGCGTGCCGACCAGCAGCCGCTGCTGGCCCGAGTGGCGATGCAACAGGATCAAGAATGCCGCCAGCCCGGTCATGAACAGCGTCACGCCTTCCTGCTGGCTGAGCGCCTTGAGCGCGGGACCGAGCCCGGCCGGAAAGGTGATGCTTTGCTTGGCGCCGCGAAAGCTCTGCATCGGCGGGCGCGGCCGGTCGCTGGGCAGCTGCAAGACTGGCAGCTCTCCGGCCAGACGCTCCTTCCAGTAGCCCAGCTGCTGATCCAGCACTTCGCCCTGTAGCCACTGGCGCTGCCACTCGGCGAAATCGGGATAGTCGATCGTCAGTTGCGGTAGCTGGGATGGAAAGCTGGTGGTTGCGGCGTTATACAGAGCCGCCAGATCGCGGAAAAAGATCCCGTGCGAGCCGTCGAACACGATATGATGCGTGACCAGCAGCAGCATATGCTCATCGGCCGCCAATCGGAGCAAGCTCGCGCGCAGCGGCAGGTCGCGCTGAAGATCGAACGGTCGGCGCAGCTCGGCGATCGCCAGCCGCCGCACCTCGTCGGCGCGCTCCTCGCCAACCAGATGCTGCACGTCGACGAGCGGCAGCGTGACGGGTGCGGCCGGCGCGACAATCTGCCGCAGCTCGCCGTCGATCACATCAAAGGTTGTGCGCAGCGCCGCGTGCCGCTCGGTGACAGCCGTGAGCGCGCGCTCCATCGCGGTTATGTCGAGTTGACCGGTAAGCCGCAGATGCAGCGGCACGTTATAGGCGGTATTGCCCGGCTCAAGCTGATCCAGAAA
>DASWTW010000045.1:0-19354 GCA_036401895.1 Herpetosiphonaceae bacterium
GCTAAATCTTCGATCGCGAGAAATAGTTTGAGGAGCGCCGCCAAACGAATCTGGCGGCGCTCCTCATTTTGTGCTTAAAAAGAAAGGACGTACCGCTGGGGGGTGCAGTGCGATACGTCCAGGACCATCAAAACACAGAACGCATCGTTGGAGGGTGTAGTGCCGACACGTGTATCTGCGTTGCAGTGATGGTAAACGGTGAGTGTTGTCTGGGGGTGTCTCACCGGAACTAAGCGTAGTGTATCAATCGTACCTTACCGGCAACCTTACCGACCGCCAGACCGTTTCGTCTAAATTTCGTGTGGTGCTCCAAAACGCAAGTAGTGCATCACAAAGCCTAAAAGACCAGATCGACTTCCAGATTAGGCCAGGATTCGGTCTTGAAACCAGGAAAAAAATATTCAAAGCGCATTTATTTCAAAGGGGTTAGTTTTTCTGCGCCTGCCGATTGCAGAATTGGAGCAGATTCCAGCGAGCGCCGAGGAGCGCACACCTGTCCAGAACGAAATAGTTCTGGATTTTTTATACCTCCGGGCGGCTGCGCGCCAGAAATCGAGCAAGACCTGTTATCATGGGTGGCGCCGGCAGGAGAGCAGATTCTCCCATCCATTCTGACCCGAGCGGCATTCGCTCATTCATCCAGGAGCCATCCATGACCAATAGTGACATTCTGATCGTTAAGGGGCCCGAGGTGCTCGCGCTGCTTGAGAACCGCGAGCTTGACATTATTCAGATGGTACGCACCGCCTACGAGATCCACAATCGCGGCGCCAGCTCGCTGCCGCACTCGACCTTTTTGCGCTTTCCCGACAGCCCGCGCAACCGGATTATCGCGCTGCCCACGTTTCTGGGCGAAGATTTCAACATCGCGGGCGTGAAGTGGATCGCGTCGTTTCCGGGCAACCACGAGCGAGGCATCCCGCGCGCCTCGGCGGTCGTGGTGATCAACTCGGCAGAGACCGGACTACCCGAGGCGATTCTGGAAGGCTCGATCATCAGCGCCAAGCGCACCGCCGCTAGCGCCGCGCTGGCCGCGCAGTTCCTGCATGGCGATCCTGTGCCCAAAGTCGCCGGCCTGATCGGCACCGGCCTGATTAACTTCGAGGTCGCGCGCTTCCTGCGAGCCGTCTTTCCGACGCTCTCGACGCTGGTGGTCTTCGACGCGCTGCCCGCATCCGCCCAGCGCTTCGCGGAGCAGGCTCACTCGCTCGGCAGCGGGCTGGAGGTTAAGATCGTCGGGAGCGCCGAGGAGGTGCTCAGCAGCGCGCCGCTGGTCTCGCTGGCGACAACCGCCATCGAGCCGCACATCAGCGATCTTTCGGCCTGCGCTCCCGGCAGCACGATCCTGCATGTGTCGCTGCGCGACTTCACGCCCGAGGTGATCCTGGCGGCGGATAATATTGTGGACGACGTCGACCATGTGAGCCGCGCCCAGACCTCGATCCATCTGGCCGAGCAGCAGGTCGGCAATCGTGACTTCGTGCGCTGCACGCTGGCCGACATTACCAGCGGCGCGGCTCCTGCCCGGCCTGAGCTGGAGAAGATCACGGTTTTCAGCCCGTTCGGCCTGGGCGTGCTCGATATGGCCGTCAGCCATCTGGTGCTGGCGCAAGCTCGTGAGCAGCAGATCGGCACGTCCATCAGCGGCTTCCTACCGATCGAATAGCGCACGCTCCTACAAGGTTTCTTTATTCTTTCCTGAGGCCAGAATCGGGCATTGCTAGCCTGATTCCTGGCCTTATTTTATGGCTACATCTCCGCCGGGCGTGATTTATCACGCCCCTACGAACTTGTATCACCTCCTCGTTTGATTCCCCGAGATCTTCACATTCCCCCTTGACAAGCGCAGATCTTTGGCGTACCCTACTGATCAGTAACCCTACTCAAGAGTATAGTTACTCTCAAGTAGATTCACCGCAAGGAGAGGCTGCGATGGTGCAAGAGCGTGGTACCCGAGGCGAAGCGCGACGAGCAAGGCTGCTCCAGGCGGCGGCGCGAATATTCGGTCAATGCGGCTATCACGCGACAAAAGTCAGCACGATCGTCGCGGATGCCGGCGTGACGCAGCCAACCTTTTATTTTTACTTCGATAGCAAAGAGGCGGTCTTTGCCGAGCTGGTCGATGCGTTTCGCCAGCGGTTCCGGGAGCTGATCCTGGAAGGGTGGCTGGATCGCGACAGCTCGCCGGCCGATATGGAGGCCAGGACGCGCCAGAATATCGGGGCGATTTTCCAATTTCTGGCAGCCGATCCAAACATGACGCGCATCGGTCTGCTTCAGGCGCCGGATGCGGACTCGATCAAGCAGGAGCTGGTCGATCTCTTCGCCAGGAAGCTGGGCGATAACCAGGCGGCGGGCTTTATCCGGCCCGAGATCGACGTCGCGGTGATCGCCGAGGCAATTGGCGGGATGGTTGAGCGTCTGACCGTGCGCTACCTGCTGAGCGGCGAGCGCGATCCACAGGCGCTGGCAGAGATTGTTGCGAATTTTACATTGACGGGATTAGCTCCCCGGCCATCGAGCGACGACGCGGCAGCCTAGGGCGATGCGGGCGATGCGGAGCACATCTGGAGAATACAATGAGCACGATAGCGGCAAGCACACCGGGCGCTCAGGCGCCTGGACCACGCGGCGATTGGCTGGTCGGCAACATGCGCGATTTCCGGCGTGACAGCCTAGGCACGATCGCGCAGGCATTCGCGACCTACGGCGAGATCGTCAAGTTCAAGATTGGACCGCGCACACTGCATATGCTGGCACATCCTGAGCTGGCGCAGGAAGTGCTGGTCGAGCGCGGCAACGACTTTGTCAAAATGCCGAAAGATCAGGGGCTGGGGCTGATGCTGGGCAATGGCCTGGTCACCAACAGCGATCACGACTCGTGGCTGACGCAGCGCCGCATGATCCAGCCGATGTTTCACCGCCAGCGTCTGGCCGCGATGGGCGACAAAATGGTGGCGGCCGGCGAGCGCATGCTCCAGCGCTGGCAGGCGCGGCCCGCAGGCGAGGTCGTGAACATCGCCGAGGAGATGATGCAGGTTACGCTGGACATCATCACCCAGACCATGTTCAGCGCCGACGTACTCAGCGAGGCCGGCAGGGTCGGGCCGGCCGTGAGCGAGACGACGCATTTTGTGAGCCAGCGCGGTGTCAGCCCGATCCAGCTGCCGCTCAACTGGCCGACGCCGCGCAACCGGGCGTTTCGGCAGGCAACACAAACGCTGGACGAGATCGTGTATCGCATGATCGATCAGCGGCGGACCGAGGGCGCGACTCACGGCGATCTGCTGGATATGCTGCTTGAGGCCCGCGACGCCGACAACGGCGAGAGCATGAGCAAGCAGCAGCTGCGCGACGAAGTGCTGACGATCTTTGCGGCCGGCCACGAGACGACCGCCAATGCGCTGTCGTGGGCCTGGTATGCGCTGGCGCAGCATCCCGAGATCCTGGCGCGGCTACAGGCCGAGCTGGACAGCGTGCTGGGAGGACGCAGGCCGACGATCGCCGACCTGCCGAACCTGCCCTACACGCAGCAGGTTTTCAACGAGGTGCTGCGCATCTATCCATCGGTGCCGACAGTGCCGCGCCTGGTTAAACGCGCCACGACACTGCGCGGCTATGCGCTGCCGGCCGAGTCGCTGGTTTTGATCAGCATCTACAACATTCACCGTCACCCCGAGTTCTGGCCCGATCCCAAGACCTTCAACCCGGGTCGCTGGGCTGGAGACAACCACAAGCGGCAGCACCGGCTGGCGTTCATGCCGTTTGGCGCCGGCCCGCGCATGTGCATCGGCAATAATCTGGCGTTGATGGAAGGCCAGCTGTTGCTGGCGATGGTCGCGCAGTACGCCGACTTGCGGCTGGTTCCCGGTCAGCAGGTCAGGCCCGAGGTCGCGGTCACGATGCGGCCGAAAAATGGCCTCAAGATGACGATCCATCCGCGCCGGTAGTTAGCGAAACAGCTATAGAAAGTGGTGCTGCCTTTGAACAAGCAGCACCACTTTTTTGATCATCTTTTGGGGTTGAGCTTAGGCGGCCGTGTCGATCGCCTGAGTCGATCCATCGACGCCGGCAACTTCGCGCTCCGCTGCTGGCGCCGGGAGCAGACCGCTGGTCGCCAGATCACTAAAGTCGCTGACGCGCCGCAGCTTGTCGCCGGCCACCTGCATCAGCGAAACGCCGCGAGCATGAAACGCATTGCCGGTTGCGGGCAGGCCAGGAAAATCGCCGAGATGCGTTCCAGTTGCAAGCCACTCGACTGCAACATCGTCGCCGGACTGAAACGCGTGCCGCGGCTCCAGCTTGAAATCCGGGATCGCCGACCACGTCATCTGGAAGAAATTCAGCACGGCCTCGACGCCCTGATTGACCGTACCACTCGGCACGTCCTCATAGCGGGTTTCCGGCAGCAAGAACGCCCGCAGCCGCTCCACATCATGCGATGAAACCGCAGCAAACCACGCCTCGACAGGAAATTTGTCTGCCATAACCGCCTCCTCTGGCTGGCGATCGCGAAACGCGATTCTTCCTTAAAATAGTATCGCATCGTATGCCTGCCGTTACAATCGCGCAACCGCCGATGCAGAGCCGGCCACCCGAGACCAGAGCGCCATCAGTACTCGCGGCAGCATCTTGACAGTACTTTTACAATTCAAATAGTCCATTCCCGTTCGCACTCCCCACCCTGTTCTGCTTCGTGGCAGCAGCCACTATCGTCGTCGGCCTAGTCAAGGATGCAAGATCCCATGAGATTTCGGACGCAGCGGACAATGTTGTCGTTCATGAGCGTGTGTGCGCTTATCGTCGGACTGTTGGCGCCTTTCTTCGATCAGCCTGCGTATGCCGCCACTGGCCGTGAGCCGGTGATCGTGATTCCTGGCGTGGCGGGATCGGAATTTACCACCACGTCGGCCTTCCGCCTGAGCGTGGATAACGGGCACGGCGGCACCTACACCCATGATTACGGCGCGGGCGAGAAAGTGTGGGTCAACACCTGGGAGGCCGCGTTCTCCGGCGACGACGATTACTTCGATGCGCTCAAGATGCGCACCGACGGCGTCACGCCGGTTGCGCCAGCGCTCAGGCCCAGCGACATCTACCACTCGGCCTACGACGATCTGATCGGCTACCTGGAGCGCCAGGGCTACGTTCGCAACGTCGACCTGTGGATCTTTCCCTACGACTGGCGCCGCGACATCCGCACCGTGACCGGCCAGCTCGACTCGCTGATCACGCGGGCGCTGGTCGCCACCAACGGCGGCCGTACCGATCCCAGCACCTGGACGATTCGCCGCGCCGATCTGGTAGCCCACTCGATGGGCGGCATGGTTGGCCGCTCCTACATCTCCGACCCGGCTCGCGCGGCCCGCGTCGATCAGCTGATCACGCTGGGATCGCCGCAGCTCGGCTCGGTGAAGTTTCTCAAAACGCTGATGTACGGCGATCAGTTCGGCCCTTCGTTCCTGGGCATTGGGCTCAACCCGGATGAGATCAAAGACGTTGTCCAAAACATGCCCGGCGCGATGCAGCTGCTGCCGTCGAGCGCCTACTACACCTACTACAACAACAGCGGCTCGACACGACTGCGGCCCTACATCGAAGACCGCGATGTGGACGGCAACGGCACGGCCGGCGGCGTGCTGAGCTACAGCGGCGTTAAACAGCTGCTGCTCAACACCGGCAAGAACAGCACCGTGCTCAACATGGCCGAGTCGTTTCATACCAATCTCGACGGCCATCGCAGCGGCGGCGTGAACGGCGTACGCTGGGCCGCGCTGGTCGGTCAGGGCCACAGCACGCTCGGCCAGATGCGCGAGTACACCGGCTCGTGTCTGACCTGGACCGGCTACAAGCCCTGTCCCAAGCGCGACGAGACGCCGGTCGACGGCGACGGCACCGTCTCCACGATGTCGGCGGCGATGGGCGATCCCTGGCAGAACCTGCTGATCAGCAGCGGCGCGCAGCGCTGGTACGTCGAGCGTGAGCACGGCGCGATGGTGCAGCGCGACTATGTGATGGGCGTTGCCACCGGCGACGGCAACGTGCTGCCCTGGATCGGCGATCTGCTGCGCGGCACGATCCCGATGTCGGCTTCCACGATGACCACGCAGGCGGCAGGCACGCCCAATCGCGCGCCGGTGCAGCAGGTCAGCGGCACCTGGATCAGCGCGCTCGGCCCGGTTGCGGTGCAACTCAGCGATGCCGAAGGCCGCACCACAGGACGTAAGCGCGGCGAGACCGAGGCCAAGCCCGGCGTTCCCGAAACGCGCTACGAGCGGCTGCCCGAGAGTGAGTTCGTCGCCACCAGGCAGGATCGGCCGTACACGCTGAGCCTGGCCGCCGAGCGCGAGGGCAGCGTCGATCTCAAGGTACGCGTGCTGGGCAACGGCCGCGTCGATCGGACTGCTGTGTATCTGGGCGTACTCCTGGGCGCCAACGGCCGCGCGCAGCTGGCGATGCAGCAGGGCGTGGGCCGGGCGGCGTCAGTCAAAGGCTGGCCCGCGCTCCAAATCGACGCCGACGGCGATGGCGTCTTCGAGCGCAGCGTCGAGGCTGCGGCGGTGCTTGATGCCAGCGCCAGCGCCGATGGGAGCGCGCCCGAGCTGACCGTCGAGCAGCCACCGGCGATCACCGCGCAGACCGGCACCGTCACCGTGCGCTGGCAGGCCGCCGATACCGGCGCGGGCCTGCTGCTCGAAACTGCCACCCTCGATCCCGACACGGCCAGCGCGCGCTCGGTGCGGAACGGCGAGACGCTCACGCTGACGCCGGGACAGCATCGTGTGCTGATTGTGGTGCAGGACCGCGCCGGCAACGCCCGCAGCCAGGAGTTGAGTCTCTTCGTTCAATAGTTTGACATCCAGCGCGCCGGATTGGCAAACATCCGGCGCGCCGCTTCCTCCTTATCTCGCTGCGATCCCAGCAACCTTTTTTTCCACACGCTTACAGCTCCTGGCAGCAGATCCACTGGCTTGTACAGCTATGTCGCGCGTATGCTGGCCTGACCCATTGCGTAGGAGGAGGTTATCATGTACATACGCCGACCCGCCAAACTTCTGGCCCTTACCCTCACGCTCACGGCAACGCTCGCCACGTCCGCGCTCGCACAAACGCCCGACGACGAAACGCGTATCTGGCTGCCGATGGTGCCGCAACAGCGCATCACCCCGCTCGGCTCGCTGGGTGGAGACTATGGCAATGCTAGTGCGATCAACGAGCAGAACCAAGTCGTCGGGCATAGCATCGACGCGGCAGGTGAGCCGCATCCTTTTGTGTGGTCGTTGGATACTGGCATGCAGCAAATCGGGAGCAGTGACCAGCCAGGCTACAGCAGCGATATTAACGATCAAGGGTACGTGGTTGGCTACTTTGTAGATGATACAGAGCCGTGGCAAGCGTTTTTCTGGACACCGACAGGCGAATTCCAAGATCTGGGAACGCTGGGCGGGAATTACACTGTGGCATATGCAATCAACGATCAGAATCAGGTAGTGGGCGCTAGCTCAATCGCTCCCAACCAGGATTATCCGACAGCGTTCATCTGGGAGCCAGGCGCAGGCATGCAATGGATGGGCACCATCGGCGGCACGGTCAGTCTTGCAATTGACATCAACGAGCACGGGCAAGCCGTCGGCTACGGCGAAACCACTGGTGGCGACATTCATGCGTTTATCTGGACCAGGGAAACCGGGATGCAGGAGCTGGGAACGCCGCCCCTGGAAACAAGCTACGCCTTCGCCATCAACGACAACGGCCAGGTCCTCGGTATGCGCTACGACGCCCAGGGCAACGAGCGTTATTTCCTGTGGACTGCCCAAACCGGCATCGTCGATCTCAGCGCCCAAGGCTGCTATCTTACCCGCGCTGCCGCGATCAACAATCGCGGCCAGATCGCCGGCGATTGGCTGAACGGTCGCGGTGGAGTTACGGCCGCCCTGTGCCAGCCCGACGGCACGATCGTCAGCCTGGGCGCGACGACCGAGAGTCGTAGCTACGCCAACGGCATCAACGATCAAGGTAATGTCGTAGGTGCCAGCCGGCAGCAGGATTGGTCTCAGCATCCAACGCTGTGGGGCAGCTACTAGCGCCCGGATTTCCCCACACTTTGTTTCAGCCCTGGTCAGGACAGGCACTAGCCTTTACAATCGTGCAGAGCCTACGCCAACACCCCCCTTTTCGCAAAGGAGCGTGTCATGCACATCCGCCGGCCGATCCCATTCCTGGCGCTGATTCTTTTCCTCTCCGGCATCCTCACAGCTCCAGCGCTGGCCCAATCCGGCACCGAGCAGATCTGGCTGCCGATGGTTACGCTACAGCCGCAGATGATCGATCTCGGGACATTGGGCGGCCCAACGAGCCGGGCGAATGCCATCAACGACTTCAACTGGATCGCCGGAGAAAGCGCGACCAGCGACGGCCGCAGCTATGCGGTGCTCTGGACGCCGCAGAACGGCCTGGTGAATTTAGGCACGGTTTGGGGATCGTCGAGCTATGCCTACGACATCAGCAACCAGGGCTATGTTGTCGGCTACAACCTCGGCGACATGTTTAGAACGCACGCCTTCCTCTGGCGACCGGACACGGGCATGCAAGACCTGGGCGCGCTGGACGGCAGGTCAAGCGTGGCCTATGCGATCAACGATCAGGGCCAGATCGTAGGGTCGAGCAGCACCCGTTTTGGATCACACGCCTTTCTGTGGACACCGCAAACCGGCATGCAAGATCTGGGCACGCTGTACGGCGATTACAGCAGTGCTAACGACATCAACGAGCAGGGCGCGATTGTGGGTGTAACGCAGGTTGCGGATGCCGAGTCGCATGCTTTTCTGTGGACGCCACAAACCGGCATGCAGGATCTGGGCACGCTCGGCCACTCATCGGGCGAAGCTATTGCAATCAACGATCATAATCAAGTCGTCGGCGTGGTTAATGTTGGCTTCGACACACGGCGGATCTTCTTTTGGAGCGAGGCAACCGGCATGTTCGATCTTGCCGATCGCGGCTGTGTGTTGGACCGGGTAGCCGATATTAACAACGCCGGACAGATCGTAGGATTTACGCGAGACGCCAATGGACTCATTCACGCAACGCTCTGCACGCCAGACGGCCAATCGACGGCGCTGGGCTCGCTGAGCGGCCATGACAGCGCCGCCATCGGCATCAATGAGCACGGAACCATCGTCGGCTTCAGCTACCTCAGCCCAGGTGACATCTACACCGATCGCGCGACTCTGTGGGCCAGGTAGCGCATCGGTTCTCCCCTAACGATAAGATCAGGCGGCACACGCAAGCCGTATGCCGCCGCGCAGATCAACGGCCCGCCGTGGCTACGCCGCCGACCGCGCGCTGCTCGTGCTGAGACAACGCACCGTCGTTATCGTCGAGGCCGCGCTCTTCAAGCTCCTCGTCGACGTCTTCTTCCAGCTCTTCCAGCTTTTCCAGACGCGGCCCGCACAGCCGGTCGAACTCGTCCTGAAGCTGCTTCAGCTCGGCGTCTGATAGCTGCTCAAGATTCACCAGCCCGGTACGCGCGCCCTCAGCTACCCGCAGCAGCTCGTCGAGCTTCAGGTGGATCGCCTTGGCATCGCGGTTTTGCGTATTCTGCACCAGAAACAGCAGCAAAAAGGTGACGATCGTCGTGCCGGTGTTGATGATCAGCTGCCAAACCTCGGAAAAGCCGAAGAACGGCCCGCTGAGCGCCCAGACGAGGATCACGCCCAGGGCCAGCATAAACATCCAGGACGAGCCGACCGCATCCGACATTTTGATCGCAAACCTGCGAAACAACTCGTTCAAAAGCACAGCTCCTATCTGCTCGCAGTTTAACCGCCTGTTTTGCAAGGCAAATCCTGTACCACGGCCGTTTGCGCCGCGACTCGGCGGGCATAAACAAGAGGCACGGCGAACCGTGCCTCTCAAACAGATCGAATTAGTGTAACGCGCTACTGCGGCTGCGACAGCATCGGCATCCAGATGCGCGAGCCGATCAGCTGGTAGACGCGCACATAGTCGAAGTTGGCCGTGAAGTCGCCGTTGTTGGGCGAGCCCATCGAGACCAGGCCGATGCGCGCGTTCTGGCCCAGATCGTGGTTCCACGTGCCGCCGCGCACCCAGTTTGTGCCATCGCGGCTGGTATAGGCGGTGTACAGCTCGCCGCCGCTCTGCGCCCGCCTGACGATCCGCAGATAGGTCCACTCGTCGGGCGGTCCTACCAGCGTGCTGCCGTAGAACGGACCCTTGGTCGGGTGAACATACTCGCGGGCGAACTCGGTCTGGCGCGTTTCCCAGATCGAGACATGCACCAGCCGCACGTAGCGATCGTCGTCGGCGTAGATTAGCAGGCCGGCCTGAGTATAGTTGAAGCAGCAGCCGGCGGCGGGCAGATCCAGCTTCATGCGCGTCTCGACAACATAGTTGCTGTTGGGCGCAGCCTGGCTCAAGATCGATGCGCTGTTATTGGTCTGGTACAGATCAGCGGCCTGCGTGTCGAAGCGGAACGTGTTGTCTTCCAGGCCAAAGGTTCCGGCGGCGGGCTCGCGCACCCAGCTCCACTGTGGGCTGAGCATCAGGCTGTTGAACTCGTCGGAGTAGTCCGTGAGCTGGCGGCCTAGCTCGTCGTTGGGCGCGGGCGGCTGGCGATAGTTGGTGGTATCGCCGGGCTGCGCGGCCGGTCCCTGCTGCGGCGTATCGGAGATCCACTGACCGCCGCGCACCGTGGGCCAGCCGTCGATCCAGTCGAGCGCGTCGAGCAGCACGGGCCGTTTGGTGAAGCTGTCTGTGCCGGCAAAATACGGATCGTTCTGATCGATCGCGTGGTAGATTGTCCAGTCCTGGCCGTCGAAGTCGGTAAAGACCGTGTTGTGGCCGGGTCCGACCCAGCGGTTGCCGTTGAGGCTCAGCACCGGCGTGCCGCCGACGCGTCCGTTGGGCGTCGCATCGGCCTCGGGATGGAGCGAGACGCCCTCACGATCGACGAAGGGGCCGGTTGGATCGACCGAGCGGCCGGCGAAAACGCTGTAGCCGGTCTGCGGGCCGTTGCAGCAGTTCGACGCCGACACAAACAGGTAGTAGTAGCCGTCGTGCAGGACAACCTCCGCGCCCTCGTAGCGATTGGCGATCGTGACCTGCTTGGCGGTGTCGGCGGGCGCGGTAAAGCCATCGGCGGAAAGCTCGCGCACGAAGATGCCGCCGTAGTAGCTGCCGTAGTAGATATACTTCTGCGGATCGCTGTACTCGTCTACCGGCGGCGCCTCGATCACCTCGGGGTCGAATGTCCAGAAGAAGTTACAGCCGGGGCCGGCGCGGCGCGGCTCCACCACCGGACGGCCGAGATCGGTCCACGGGCCGAGCGGGCTGCTGCTGGTCGCCACGCCGATCGCGTTATCGCCGCCGCAGTTCGGCTCGCCGCTGGTTGCGTCGGTGACATCGGTGATGCCGTAGTAGAGATAATATTTGCCGTCGAAGAAATCGATCTCGGGAGCCCAGACGCCCGCAAACGGCGCGGCCCAGCTCAGATTCGGGATCGAGCCGCTGGCATCGCGGGTAAACGCATCGCCCATGTAGGTCCAGCTGACGAGATCCAGCGAGCGGAACATCGGGACGAGATGGAAATTGAAATCAGCGCCGGTCTTGTCCTCGTCGTTGAGCGGATCGGTGGTGCAGTACATGTACCAGTAGTTATCGCCGTCCTGCTGGCCGCGAATCACCGACGGATCGGCGCAGCTTTCGACCAGACCATCGGTCGGGATCTGCACCGTCAGCGGATTGGTGTAGGTCGCGGCGGCCGGCCGAACCTGCGCGGTCGTCACCGGGGCAGCGCTCGCCACCCCGACGATCAGCAGCAGGACCAGCAGATAGACGAGTGGACGCGGCAATTGCTGCCGCACGATACCTCGCTGCATCGTTCTTCCCCTTTCCAACCTGATCGAGAACAAAGAACAAAGAACAAAGGAACAAAAAAACATAGTTGACGTTGCTCGTACCCTGTTCTTTGTTTAGCTGTTCTCCCTATAAACTTCCTTTGTTACGCTACGGGAGCGGCTGCGGCACTTTGTCGGGACCGCGCACCACCGGCGTATCGCCCTCCCAGGCCAACTCGTCGATCATGATCCGGCGATACGAGACGGTCGGGTCCCAGGAGTGATACATGATCCAGGGCTCGCCGTCTTTATCCAGCACAATATCCTGGCCGCCAGGGCCGATCGCTGCGCCGGTTTGAATATCGGACTTGAGCAGCGGGCCGTCGGCTTTGGTGTATGGCCCCGTGATCTGATCGGCGACGGCGTAGCCCACCGAGTAATCCAGCCCGGCGTAGTTATTGGCCGAGTAGAAAAGATAATATTTGCCGCCGTGCTTCCAGAGCGTCGGCGCCTCTACGACCAACCCTTCCCACAGCTGATCGTTTTCGATCAGCTTGACCGGCTCGCTTTCGAGCGTCAGGCCATCGGCGGAGACTTTTTGCAGATACAGGCGCGTCAGGCCGCCGCAGCAGTTGCCGTCGTTCTTCCACAACACATAGCGCGTGCCGTCCTCGTCCACAAACGAGCCGGCATCGATCGCGCCGCCCTCGCCGGTGGGACAGATCAAGGCTTTGTCGGCGGTAGACTGGAACGGTCCCTCCGGCTTGTCGCTGGTAGCCACGCCGATACACTGAAAATTGCTGGCGGTATCGCGGGCGGTAAAGTACAGCAGGTAGCCCGCGCCATCGGCGGTGGTAGTAACCTCGGGAGCCCAGGTAAAGCCGCCGCTCGCCCAGCCGGGCAGCGCGGGCAGCGCCTCGCCGATCACCTGCCAGTGAACCAGATCGGTGGAGGTGGCGGTTTGCACATTCGTGCCGCCGGAGTTCGTCGCGTAGGCGTAGTATGTCTCGCCGACTTTCAGCGTGTCGGGATCGGGAAAATCCTGATCGATAACCGGATTGGCGAACTCGTCAGGGCCAGGCGTTGGAATCGGCGTCGGGCCGATCGTCGGCGTCGCGGCGATCGTCGGCGACGGCGCGCTGCTGGCCTCGGCCACAGCACTGACGGCCGGACTTGCCGCCGGGCTGGCCTGCGTGCCGCTCCCGCTATTGCCACAGGCCGCCAGCAGCAGCGCGATCAACAAGAGCACACTGCCGAAAGATCCACGTCTCATGTGCTAGCCCTTCAATCCAGTCATGGCCACGCTCTGCACGATGTAGCGCTGCAAGAACATGTACAGGATCAGCACCGGCAGCGCCGTGACCGCAGCGCCCGCCATCAGCTTACCGTAGTCGAAGGTGTACTGGCCCTGAATCGTAGCCAGACCGACCGGCAGCGTTTGCATCGTGCGATCGTTGAGCACCAGCAGCGGCCAGAGAAAATCGTTCCAGGAGGCCATGAACGTGATCACGGCCAGCGTCGCCAGCGCGCCTTTAGCCAGCGGCAGCACCACGCGGTAGAACGTCGTCCAGGTGCCCGCGCCGTCGATCCGCGAGGCCTCCTCTAGCTCCTTAGGAATGCCCTGAAAGAACTGGCGCATAAAGAACACGCCGAAGACGCCGGCCAGACCGGGAGCCATCACGCCTTGATAACGGTTCAGCCAGCCGAGCCGGTTGATCGTCAGGTAGTTCGGGATCAGAAACATCAGGCCGGGCATGACCAGCGTGGCCAGCAGCAGCCCGAAGAGCAGGTTGCGGCCGGGAAACTCCATGCGCGCGTAGGCATAGCCCGCCAGCGCGTCGATGATCAGCGTCAGCGCGGTAAAGACCGTGGCGATGCCCAGGCTGTTGAGAAACCAGCGCGGCGCGGGCAGCGTCGGATCGGCAAAGATCGAGCGGAAATTCTCAAAGGTGGGATTGTTGGGAATCCAGTTCGGCTGCACCCACTCCTCGAAAGGCTTGATCGCCGTCACAAACATCCACACCAGCGGCAGCAAAAAGAAGAGCGCAAACAACACCAGCACGGCGTACAGCCCAATCCGCGATAGGAGACGCGTTCCCGCCTGACCGCTGCTGACACGCTCCGCTGGTACACTTGCCGAAGCCATAACAACTCCTTTTGAGGTTCCTGCTGATTGGACGCTTACTGCTCCTCGGTGCGACCGAAGACGCGGAAGTTGATCGTCGTCAGGATCAGCAGCATGGCCGCGAAGAGCACCGACATCGCCGCCGCGCTGCCCATACGGTTTTGCGTAATACCTTCGCTGTAGATGCGCATCATCACCGGCTCGGTCGGCAGGTAGAACGGCCCGGTCATGATCCACGGCTGGCCGAAAAGATTCGCCGAGGCGATCAGCGTGATCGTGATCACGAAGATCAGCACCGGGCGCAGCATCGGGATCGTGATCGAGAAGAACTTCTGGATTGTGTTCGCGCCGTCGATCGACGCGGCCTCGTACAGCGAGTCGGGAATGTCCTGCAAGGCGGCCAGAAAGATCACCGTGTTAAAGCCGATCGTCCACCAGACCGTGCAGACCGTGATCGCGATCCACGACCACGGGATCGCGCTGAGCCAGGCCGGCTGTGTCAGGTTGAGATTGCCCAGCCAGAAGTTGACCAGGCCACCCTGATCGAAGATCCAGCGCCACAGCACGGCGGCAACCGTCACCGAGAGCGCGTAGGGCGCGAAGTAGATCCCGCGAAAGATGTTGCGTCCGCGATAGTTGCCGTTGAGCAGCACCGCCAGCAACAGCGCGATGATCACCAGCGGCGGCACGCTGTAGAGCAGAAACCAGCCGGTGTTGCCCATCGAGCGCCAGAAATCGCCGAACTGGATGCTGTTGCGGTTGATCAGCAGATTGGCGTAGTTCTCCAGGCCGACGAAGGGCCGAAACTCAGGGCGCAAAAAGTCAAAGTTGAAAAGACTGATATAGATGCCATAGAAAAAAGGCCAGGCCAGAAACGCCAGAAAGAAAATCAGGTGCGGCAAGATAAATAAATAGGGCGTCCAGCTAAAGCGCCGGCGTGTCTGCTGGCGAGGAATAGCTGCCGTCCGTGCTTGATTCGCTGTCGCCATCGTATGCTCCCTTTCTACCCCGAAAGGCGATCGCCAACCAGGAAGGAGTGGGAGCCCAGGCGCTGGACTCCCACCACACAGCCCGAATTATTGTCCGCCGTACTGCTGGGCGTTCTGCTGAATCAGCTGGTTGGATCGCTGAACGGCCTGATCCAGTCCGGCCTTGATGTCAGCCTGCTGGCCGAGCAAGACCGGGTTCACCACACGGCCGATGCCCTCGGAGCCCGTAGCAGTCGCGATGCCAGGAACCACGGGCGGGTACTGCACCGACTCGGCCTCCTTAGCGATCGCCGCCACCGGAGGCGCGATCGTCGCCAGCTGCGCGTCTTCGCGGGCCGAGTTACGCGCCGGAACCTGGCCGGCCTTGGCCCACTGGACCGAGTTGGTGGAAAGCCAGTTGATCCAGCAGCCGACCGCCGCCTGCTTGGCCGGATCGTCGGTCGTCAGCGCCAGCTGGTGCGAGCCGCCGACCACCACGTACTCGTCGCCGATCTGCGGCACCATCGCGAATCCGGTGAAGGGCAGCTTGACCAGGTTGCTGATGTGCCACGGGCCGTGGATCACCATCGCGGCCTTGCCCTGCTGGAACTGCGTTACCTCGGGGTCGCCCTGGCCCTGGATGTTGGGCGAGTACTTCTGCTTGAGGTCGCGCAGATAGGTCAGCGCCTGCACGCCAGCCTCGCTGTTGTACACCGCCTCGGTGCCTTCCTCGTTGGTCAGGCTGCCACCGTACTGGCGGATCAGCATGTCGAAGAAGGTCTCGCCGCTGTAGAGCGTGCCGACCGCGATGCCGGCCACGCCGTTGGCGTTCAGCTTCTCGGCGGCTGCCTCGAACTCCTCCTTATTCATCGGGCGGTCGGTGGGCATGGTGATGCCGGCCTGCTGGAAGAGATCTTTGTTGTAGTACAGCACCTGCGGGTTAACATCCAGCGGGATCGAGAAGCGCTGATCCTTGTACTCGCCGCCGTTCCACACATCCTCAGGGAAGTCGTCGCCCGTGACGCCCGCGATGCCGAGCAGATCGTCGTTCATGGGGCGGATGATGTTACGCGCCGCCATCTCGGGCACGTCCGTGACGCGAATCACCGTCATGTCCGGCAGGGTTTTACCGGCGGCGGCGGTGTTCAGCTTCTGGATGTACTCCGGCTGCGGGACGTGCTGCACCTTGACGCCGCGCGGATTGTCCTGACTGAACTGATTCGCCAATGCGGTCATCTCGTCGCCGTCCGGGCCGGTGAGCGGGCTCCACATGGTAATCTGAGCGCCCTGCGCCGCCTCGGGACACTCGCCCGCCGCGCCGGCAGCACCGCTGGCCGCCGGTGAGGCCGCGCCACTCGCCGCCGCGCCGCTGGCTGCTGCGGATGCGCTGGCCGCCGGTGAGGCCGCGCCGCTCGCCGCCGGGGATGCGCCCGTAGTTCCACCACCACCGCACGCTGCCAGCAGCACCGCCAGCAGGCTCATCAGCATGATGAGCGACATCGTTCTGTGAGATCGGTACGACATGTTGATCCTCCTTGATCCGACCAAAAACCACACATGAATTGATCCAGAATCTCCGCTCCGGCTATCGCTCGCCAGGCTCAGATCTCGCCGCGCCTGCCGGGAAGATATTCCAGCCGCAGCAGCAGATCCTGCGGATAATTGCCGAATGATTGCCCGAAAATATTGATCCCGCCCGCGTGCAGCGCATCGTGCTTGACGCCGAGCCGCACGGTGATCACGCGCTGCTGCTCGATGCCAAGCTCGTCGATCGTCACGCTGGAAAGCGGCCGACCGTCGATGCAGGTATTGTCGAGATTGACCAGCCAGCGCTTGAGCAGCCCGTACTGCGTGTCTTTATCGTCCCACCAGCTCGGCGTGAGCGCGCCACGCTGGCCGCCAAAGTCGGCCGGACAGGTCCAGGTGCCGATCTCACAGTCATTGATCCAGACAGTAATGTCGGACGGCCACTGCGGGTTATACAGCGGCGCCTCCGAGCAGATCTCAACGCTGAACTGGAGGCTGAGCAGCCTGGCGCTGGGCGGCAGACGATTCGGAAAAACGTACTCGACAAAGCCGCTGCGAAACCAGAGCAGGCCGGCGTGAATCCGCTCCGGCTCGTAGAACGAGAGCGGATCGTCGAGATAGCCGATCAGGCCGGTCGAGCTGGCCAGGCCGCAGGTCGGCCGAACCTCAAAGGCCGAGTACGCGCCGATCGGCATCGCGACCTCGACGCTGTTGCTGGAGGTGGGAGGAGCGTAGGGCAGCTGAATGCTGACGTTATCGTAGGTGCGGGTACAGATTTTTTGCAGGCCGTGCGTCGCCGCCTGAAGCTCGCTATAGATCAGCCCGGCCTCTTCCAGCACCTTGATATGCGCGGCGGCCGTCGACGGCGGCAGCTCAAGCGCATCGGCGACCTCGTTGATCGAGCGGCCACCACTGGCGAGATATTGTAGAATCCGCCAGCGCGGCCCCGAGGCAAGCGCCTTAAGCACGGCGACCGCCATCTCGGAAGGAGCTTGCGTATCTATATGCAGCGTTTTGCCATGCAGCATCGCAGGCTTCTTTCACTCAGCTCGTTAGAACGCGTTTTGAGGAAGAGTTTGACAATTCTGCTTCGACGCAGCAATATATAAATCGATATGAAAGAGTATAGGTTAGTACCGTTTCTTCGTCAATTGGTTACTGATGGTAAGCAAGCCTAGCATTTCATATGCCAGTGATCCACTCAGCATTCCTATCAGGCTCAACATGGTACGCGCGTATCATCATCCGTAAACCGTTGCTGGTATTGCGTATCAATTAAGGCAGGAAAAGCTGTGTCGATGCAAGATTCTTCCAACATAGTTCTTCTCACGAACAGCGCCGGTGTTACACTCGTCGCGCAGGCGGGCGCAGGTTGGACGCTCCGCTTAGAGCGCGATCCGGCTGCCGGCGCAACGATCGAGCCGCTTCGGCTGCTGATGCCCGACGGCGCGGCTGTGCAGGGCCGCTGGGAAACGATCACGCCGGTCGGCGATACGATGCAGGCGACCGGCAGCGTGGAGCATCACGCCGGAGCTGTGCGCTTCGAGCTGCGGCTGGCCTTCGACGCCAGCCCGGAGCAGCCGCTCGCGCTCGACTGGCAGATCCGCTGTGAGGGCAGCGATTTCACGGGCGCGCTCGCGTTTCCCTGGACGCTGCCCGGCGTGCCGCGCGATCCCGGCCTGCTGGATCTGCCCAGCATCCACTACGGCTGCGTCACCTACGGCACCGGCATGTTCCCGCACCCCGATCCGCGCGCAGGCTTTGCGTTTCGCGCCGATCGTCTGGCACAAGCTGCGCTGCACTACAGCTCGCCGACGGCAGCGTGGAGCTTTTTCGCGCCCAGCGAAACGCCGGCGCCTGCTGTGGCCGAGCAGCTGTACGCCGTGGGTGCTGCTCCCAGCGACGATGAGAGCGGGCTGAATGTGTTCTTCCGCTATCCGCAGCAGGAGTACGGCCATCGCGGCGATGGCGGGCCGGATGCGTATGTTGCCAAAGAAACCTTCGCCGCCGGCGAGGAGCTGTTCCGCGAGTTTGCGGCAGGCTCGACGCTCCAGGCGACCTTCTTTGTGCTGTGCCGTCCCGCCGAGGCCGCCCACGACCACGCGGCAGTCATGCGCTTCCTGTGGCGACGCTACGCCGGGCCGCGCGCCGACCGCCCTGAGCAGACGCTGCTGAGCCAGGCGGGACAGCATGTGCGCTGGTTCAACCGGCGACTCTACAATGCCCAGCTTGGCGGCGGACAGTACGAGTCGCCCGAAGGATCGCACACGGCGATCCTGGGCTTTGTCGAGCAGTCGCTGCTGATGGCCAGCACAACGCTGCGCTACGCCACGCTCTGCGCTCCGGCCGCATCGCTGCCCGCCGACGAGCTGCGGCGCTACCGGGATCAGGCGGCGGCTGCGCTGACGCGCTGGGCGACCGAAGGCCGCAGCCCGGAAGGCTTGCTCTACACCACCTGCGATCACAGCGGCTACGCGTTCGGCTATCGCAGATACGGCGAGATCGGCGATCTGATGATCGAGCATGACGAAAGCCTGGACACGATCCGCCTGGCGACCGAGGGCCGCAGCCTGCTGGCCGCTGCCGCGATCGCCGAGTTCGATCCGTACACCAATCCTGACGAGCCCGAGCTGTGGTCCGACGCGGCGCTCTCGGTCGCGGCGTGGCTGGCCGAGCACCGCCTGCCGCTGGGCGGCTACGCCGGGCGCTACCATCGCGCGGGCGAGGCGCTCGATCCATATCCCAGCGGAACGGCGGCGGTGGTCGGGCTTTTCTGCGATGTGTCGCGCTGGCTGCGTGAGCGCGATCCGGCGGCCAGCCAACAGTATCACGCGCTGGCGGTGCAAGCCTACGACCAGACGCTCGGCGATCAGATC
>DASWTW010000046.1:0-15406 GCA_036401895.1 Herpetosiphonaceae bacterium
AGCAGTCAGCGCCTGCGCGAACTTGCGGTTGTCGCGCTTCTCACTCTCGATGATCGCGGTCAGGCCCTGAGCCAGCCCCGGAATCTGCTTGCGAAACTCCGCGACCGCATGGTGAAACTGCTCGATCTGCGGCTCGGTATAGCCAAAGAATTGATCCAACAGCCGCTGCAAATTGGCGGGCTCGCGAATATCAACGTCAAGCGCTGGAGCACCGTCTTGAAAGAGGACCGCGCGGCGAGTGTCTTCAAAGATGATATTGTTGGTGGGATAGCCAGCGGCGATCTTTTTGCGAATCTCCAGGTCGAGATCATCGGCAGTGTCTTTGGCCTCCCAGATGCCGCGCCGGATCTTGAACTGATCTCTGACCTCACCATCCAGCCGAATCGAATGCTTGTTGGGCAGTCGGACTCTTTGCTCGCCAAGTATCGTAAAACCATACTGCTTGCCAATATCCGCCAGCAAGCTCTGAAACGCGATCCTGGTCGCACCTTCAGTTGTAGCGCCTTGTCGATCGAACGAGCGTAACGTCTGATAATATGCCGTGAGGGGGCGGCTAAGCTTCGGCGATGGCACGATGATACCTTTCAAGCAAGTTAGAATGAGAGTGCGTGGCTTGAAATATTCGCTACCGAACGCTTATTAGTTTCGCGCCCAGTAGGATGGTATCGTAATCTACAAGCCTTGTTAGTTATATTGCTATAAGTCCTCCTTGGATATGGTTACGTATGCTTCGCCCAAGCGTGAGTATGCTTTGCGCTTGTCGGATTATGCTTTACGCAGCCGTGATTATGCCATAATCATGCGTGGTGATACGATAATCATGGATGATTATGCTTTGCGCAGCCGTGGTTATGCTTTGCACACGCCTGCGTATGCTTCGCGCACACCTGCGTATGCTTCGCACAGCCATGTGAATCGAAGGTACAGCCGTGTGAATCGTCCGCGCAGGGCTGTGAATGGCACGCTCCGCCGCCGCAATGCTGAGCGTGAATCAGATCGCAGGGCGGAGTCGGGGCAGTGGAGCGAACAAACAGGAGCGAGCAGAAGGGCAGAGTGGGAGATTACGCCGCAGCCAGTTGGGCATCGATCGGCGCCGGCGCGCCGGCAAGCGGCTGCACCGCGACGACCTGCTTGCTGAACGGCGTGTAAAAGATCGTCACGGGCTGGGCCGCATCGTAGGCGGTGTAGATCGCAGCCTCGACCGGCAGCACCACCATCGGGCCATCTTCGGTCGCCAGCGCGCGCCGGGAGCGGACCTGAATCTTGCGCAGCGGACCGCTCAACGAGAGCACACGTCCGGCCACCAGATCGCGCCAGACCGGCCACAGCAGCCCAAGCCGAACCAGCGCCATGCCGCCGAGGCCCCAGCGCAACACCGTACCGTTAAGGCCGGTATTCGGCTGCCAGCCCAGCGCAAACACGATCGCCGCCAGCGCAAACACGATCTCAGGCAGGTTGTAGAGCAGCAGCGCCTGACGCTGGCGCGACGTGAGCCTTCCCAGGTTGTTGCGAGCGCTCGTGGCGGGCGAGGGAGTGATGGGCAGAATATTGATACGCTGCGTAAGATTGGTCGTCAACCACGCCAGCACATACGGCGCCGCAAATACAAAGATAATCTCGGTAATCGTCATCGTCAGGGCCTTTCCACACAAAACACAGCCTCGGGACAGTGAGGCTTCATGATACCGATCGGGCAACATGCGGCCCAACGGGCTTTCAGTCCTCACCATCCCGAGGCGTTCGGATTGCGCTGATTAGCCCCGGCGCACACACTCAGAGCGCGGTACGGATCTGCTCCTGCAAGCGGCTGAAGCTGTCGGAGCGATCGCCGAAAACGTAGTGCAGCTGTAGCACAACAATGCCGGTGCTGCCCAGCGAGCGCAGATGCTCCACGGCGCGCAGCGTACGATCGCTGTGTACGACGATCGAGACGCTGTACCAGCCCGGCTCATCGCCGCTGGTCTCACCGTCGAGCTGGGTCTTATCGAAGACCGGCGCGATGGTCGGGCCTTGCATCCCCGCCAGCTCAGGCACCACCGCAATGCGCCGGCCCACATCCACCACCGAGCCGCCGGGCACATTCGCGATCACCTGCGCAAAGCCGCGCGCGCGTCGTCGCGCCTCGATCAGCTCAAGGATCGTTTTGACCGTCTCAAGCTTCGCGGCATCCTGGCGCAGCGCGCGCCGCCCGCAGATCAAACACGCCTGAGAGCGCAGCATCGTGGTTCCGGCGACGATCTTGAGCCGGTTCTCGCGAAACGTCGTGCCGGTCTCGGTGATGTCGGCGATCAGATCGGCGTAGCCCAGCGCGGGAGCGGCCTCAGTCGCGCCCTGCGAGTCGACCAGCGTGAACACGTTGATGCCCTGGCGATAGCAGAAGCTGCGCACCAGATTGGGATACTTCGTCGCGATCCGCAGCTGACGACCTTCCGCCGCCCACTCGGCCGCGAGATCGGCCAGATCGTGCCACGACTGCACGTCGACCCAGGCTTCGGGCACGGCCAGCACCAGATCGACGCCGCCAAAGCCCAGGTCCTCGTCGGCGATCAGCAAGTTTTGGTCGTCGCCTGCCAGCTCAGCGACCAGGTCCAGACCCGTAATGCCCAGGTCGACATCACCGTTCACCACCTTCTGCACAATATCGGCCGGGCGGTGCAGCAGCACCTCGACGTTGGGCAGGCTGCGAATACGGGCCGTGTACTGGCGCGGGTTGGGTCGCGATACTTTCAGGCCGCTGCTTTCAAGAAACTGCGTCGTCGCGTCGTACAGCGAGCCTTTGGATGGAATTGCAAAGCGTAACATAGTTTATAGAACCGAGAACCTAGAACCTAGAACCAAAAAAGGTTTGAGAGTATTCTCTCGATCCATCTGATTGATCCTTAAGCTCTCGATCCTGGTTATCCTCGTTCTTTCCATTTCTTGATTTATCGTGAAGATGGAGGCTAACTTTTGTGCGTTAGTTCGTTGGCCCAGCTGGCATCCGCCTTGTTCTTGATCCCCTAGGTTCTTGGCTCTTGATTCTTAGTTCTTTGTCCTCTAGGTTCTAGGTTCTTAGTTCTAGGTTCTTCTAGTCTCGCTTCACGCGCTCGCTCCACCACGCGGCGGCGGCCTCTTCGTGCGAGCCGTTGAAGTAACGATCCATGAAGGGCTGGTACTGCGCGCGGCGCCGGGCGTAAAACTCGCGCAGCGGCTGCGGATCGTTGGCTTGCAGCAGCAGCGCAGCCCACCGCGCGATCGCGTCGAGCGCCTGCTCGATCACAACCTCGCCGCTGGCTGCGGTCGCCGACATGGGCAGCTCGCCCAGAATCCCGAGATCGGAGACATGCCCGGCGGGATACTGCTCCAGCGCGCGTACCAGCGCCCGCAGATCGACCAGCGAGGGATGCGTGGCCAGTAGCTGGGCGGTTTCCCAGCGTCCGGCGTGATCGAGATACTCCTCGCCCAGCAGCGCCAGCGGCGGCGTGGCCAGCACCAGCAAATTGTGCTGCTCGATCGCGCGCTCGGCGGCATCCATCAGCACCAGCTCATGGCCCTGCGCGTAGTGACCGCTGAGCAGCACCACCACGCGAAAGCCGACCCGCGCCAGCTCGGCGAAGAGATCATCTAGCACGGCCTGCACCGTCGCGGCGCGAAACGTGATCGAAAACTGATGCGGCAGCGTCGTGATCGGCAGATACATTGTCGGCAGCATCACGCCGCCGGTACGCTCAACCGCGCGCTCGGCGATACACTCGGCGACCAGGCCATCCAGCCCGACCGGCAGATGCATACTGTGCCATTCGAGCGCGCCCCAGGGCACATACGCGATCGGCGCTTCCGCCAGCTTCTCGGCCAGCTGCTCGGGACGGAGCGCCCCATAGGCTGCGTTACGGCCGCGACCATAGCTCATAGCGTTGCTCCTTGAGGAATGTCCGTCAGGCTCAGCGTTTGCTCCGAGCGATCGGCAAGATTGTACCAGCGCACCAGCTCGGGCGAGCGCGCATCGCAGATCACCACAGCGCTCACACCGCGCCGCCCGGCATCGCGAATATTCGCGCTCAAGCTGCGTCTGCGCACATCCACCGTCGCCACATAGCCGCGCGATCGAAGCTGATCGGCGGTTGTCAGCGCGGCCGGAAAATGCGCCAGCTCCTCGACGACGACCAGCACCGCCGGCGGAGACGCAAACTCATGCGCCGGCAGCGCCGAGGCTACGCGCTCCAATCCGTAGGCAAAGCCGATCGCGGGAATGGTTGTGCGGCCACCAAGCGCTGTCACCAGATCATCGTAGCGACCGCCGCCGCAAAGTTGCAGACCGCCGGGAGCGGCGATCTCGAAGATCAGGCCCGTGTAATAGTGCAGGCCACGCCCGAGACCGGCGTCGACTGTGATGCGCTCCAGCGGGATCGATTGGGCGCTGAGCAGCTCCAGGATCGCGCGCAGCTCGGCGATCGGCGCGGGATCGATACCTTCGGCGGCGAAGAGCGACTCAAGCTGTGGCAACGCCCGATCGGGAGTGCCACGCGTCGCGGCGAGAAGCGTCATCAGGTGCAGAGCACGCTCCACACGCGGCTGCGGATCGTCGCGGCGGAGCTTGCGCACCAGTCGCGCCACGATCGCCTCGGGTGGGCGCGTGGAGTTGTCGAGCCGCTGCCCGACCGCGCGCAGCATCGTCAGCAGCAGCGCCTCAAGCTGCTCGTCGGGCAGATCCGCCAGCGGCCCGAGATCGAACAGCTCCTCGCCGTGAGCATCGGCCAGCTGCCGGCGGATCGCATCGGTAGTGCCGTCGCGCAGCCGCTCCATGTTCCACAGCAGCAGATTCGCCGTGCGATCGGCGAGACCCAGGCCGCTCAGCAGCGCGCGAATAATCCCGATATGCCCGAGCACCAGCCGGTAATCCTGCACGTCGACGCGATCCAGACCTCGGCACGCCAGCGCGATCACCTCCGCGTCGGCCTGTGGTGCCGAGCCGCCGATCAGCTCGACGCCGACCTGCGTAAACTGCCGAAACGTGACGCGCTGCGGACGCTCATAGCGAAAGACCGGCCCGCTGTAGGCCAGCCGCAGCGGCAGCGGCTCGGACTGTAGCTCGTTGAGATACGCGCGCAGCACCGAGGCCGTCCACTCCGGCCTGAGCGCAAGGCTGCGCCCGTGATGCACAAAATCGTACAGCTTGCCGACCAGCTCCTCGCCGGCCTTTTTGAGATACAGCTCGCGCGGCTCAAGTATCGGCAAGTCTAAAAATTCATAGCCCCAGCGGCTCAATTCAGCTTGAAGATGCGCCTGGAGATCTGCCAGCACGCGCTGCTGCGCCGGCGGCACATCGCGCATACCACGTACAGGTTCGAGCATTCCGATCCACCATCCTTGTCTTGGCCAGATTGTAGCATAGGCGTGGTACACACATTGCGTAACTCCGACAGAGAGGCCATTGATCTAATAGAAGGAAACGACGATCAGGGCGTGATGAATCACGCCCCTACAACGTGTGGAATATCATGATTAATCGCTCCAATTACATTTTGCAGCAGGATAAAGAGGGAAACGAGACACAATCTTGGGCCATGCTAAACCGTAGGAGCGTGATTCATCACGCCCCAAACGTCGGTACCAACACATTTCTAGGAATAACAGATCATTCATGACCATCGATAAAAATATTCCAACAACTCATACAGCTAAAGGACACACATTGAGCTACTTCATCACACTAACACTCCGCGATGGCTCCACCATTCGTGCCAAAGTTGCAGGCGAGGGGCCGCCGCTGGTGCTGTTTGCCAACATGGTCTCCTGGGAATTTTGGAGCCACCAGATCCCGGTGCTGGCGCAGCGCTACCGCGTGATCGCGCCCGAGTACCGCCGCGAGTACGTCCCCGGCTCCACGGCGCTGGACGCGCTGGCCGACGATGTGCCCGACATTATCCACGCGCTGGGCTACGAGCGCACGCTGCTGATGGGCCACTCGATCGGCGCGATGGTGCTGGCGCGCGTGATTGCGAAAACGCCCGAGGTCGCGGCGGCCGTCGTGCTGGCTGACGGCTTCCTGCATCTGCGCGTGCTGCCTGGCCCGCTGCATCATCTTCAGCCGTATCTGGTGCCGCTGCTCAAAGCGCTCTACCCGCGCACACCCTGGGTGCTGCGGCAGCTTGGATCGTTTGCGGCGCTGTGGGGCGATCAGCATATCTTTCTGCATCGCGAGGCCAGCAGCGAAAAGCGCAAAATGTTTTTCAGCTACCCGTTCACGCCCGACAAATCGATGGTGCTGCGGGTCGGCGCGGCGCTGGAATATCACGATCCGCCGGATTTTAGCTGCTCGACGATGCCCGTGCTGGTCGTCACCGGCGGGCAAGATCGCTGGCTGACCGTAGAGCAGGCCCAGCGGCTGGTCGAAGATCTGCCCTGCGGCGAGCATGTAATCTACCCATCGGTGGGGCATATGTCCCCGATGATCGTACCGGAGTTGTTTAACCGCACGGTTCTTGAGTTTTTCGGGCGCGTGCAGAGCGACGTGTTATAATGGATCTGTGAACACAACAGCACCGATCCCCGTCACGTTTTACACCAAACCCGGCTGCCACTTGTGCGAAGATGTCGCAGAAGAGCTAGAGGTTTTGTCCGAACAATGGCCGCTCCAGATCACGACCATCGACATCGCGTCCGACTTCGAGATACATCATAAGTATTGGGACAAGATTCCGGTTGTGGTGATGGGTGGGCACACGCTGACCGCGCCGATCACGCTCGATCTGATGCGGACGGCGATCGTCCGTATTGCTCAGCAAATAGCATGATGACCGGGCGCGCCACACCGGAGCCATTCGCCGATCGCTTCGGCCGTGTGCTCGTGACGCGCTGGCCGCTGCTGATCAGCGGCTTGCTGGCGATCTACGCGGGGTTGCCCTGGCTGAGCCCGCTGCTGCGGAGCTGGGGCTTCGAGCGGATCGGCCAGACAATCTTCGCGATGTATCGCACGCTGTGCCATCAGCTGCCGGAGCGCTCGTTTTTTATCGGCCAGTACCAGGTCTGCTACTGCCATCGCTGCACGGCGCTTTACACCTCGCTGCTGGTCATGAGCGTGATCTTCAGCATTGGCCGCTGGCAGCACGCGATCTCGAACCGGCTGCTGCTGCTGCTCACGCTGCCGATGGCGATCGACGGCACCTGGCATCTGCTCAACGATCTGCTGCCCGGCCTCGGTTTGCGCGCAGACGTGAGCGCTGTCGACTCGCTCAACTTCTGGCTGCGTATCGTCACCGGCGCGCTCTTTGCGATCGGCGTCGTGCTGTGGGCGTATCCCAGACTGCAACGTGGAATCGCGCAGGACTAGCTCCTCGACGGTTTCTTGCGCGGTGAAGAGGCTTCTATGGAACAAACCCCGGATATTCTCGAACTGGCTCGTCACGAAATGGCGCAGCGCCGCGTCCAGGAGGCACAGCGCGCCGCCGAGCAGCAGCAGCCCTGGCTGTGGGCCTTTCTTGGCCTGGGCCTGACCTTGATCGGCGGCGTGCTCTTCTTGCCGATGGGCACGCTGGATCACCGGCTGCATATGATCGTGCATGGCGTCTGCGCTCAGGCGCACTATCTCACGATCGGTGGATACACCATGCCGCTGTGCGCGCGGAACACCGGCATCTACGCCGGCTTCCTGGCGACCGTGCTGTATCTGCTGGTCCTGGGCCGAGGGCGCGCCGCCAAAATGCCGCCGCTCAGCATCACGATTGTGCTGGGGCTGGCGGTGATCATCATGGGCATCGACGGCTTCAACTCGCTGCTGCTGGATATCGGCGGCTACAACGTGTACACGCCGCAAAACTATCTACGCGTGATCACCGGCCTGGGCATGGGCATTGCGATCGGCACGTTCTTTGTGCTGATGTTCAACCTCAGCCTGCGCTACGACGCGCGCCAGGATCAGCGCGTGCTGCGCAATTGGCCGGAGCTGCTGGGCATGGTCGCAACGGCGGCGCTGCTGTATGGCCTGCTCTTCACCGCGCCCGAGTGGCTCTTCTATCCACTGGCGATCTTCAGCGTGCTCGGGATTGTGGGCGTGCTCTTCGTAGCGAATATGTTTGTGGTGGCGATGCTGACCGGCCTTGAGGGTCGTGTGCTGCGCTTCAAGCAGCTCTCGCGTCCGGCGACCTTTGGCCTGGCGCTCACCGTGGGTGAGCTGGCGCTGCTCGCGTGGCTGCGCGTGGCGATGGAGCAGTCGCTGGGGATTGTGTAGGAATAATGTTCAGGGCGTGATACATCATGCCCCTACGGGATAAAAGCAACGCCTCAATGATCGAAATTGAGCGTTCAGAATCCAGCAAAAAAGTAGGGACGTATCGAATACGTCCCTACAAATAGTTAATCGCTGGAATGTGGATCGAATTACGGCGTCGCGGTCTCGGCGGGCGGTACGCTGGCGGCGGGCACGTTGACCAGGATCTCGGAGACCCAGCCCTCGCCGCCCGTGATCTCCGAGGTCTCGGCGCGCTGCTCACCCAGGCGAATCCGGTACCATGTGCCGCTCTTCGCCAGGAAGACGACCTCATCGCCGACGGCCACCTGACCGATCCGGCGGCTATCGCGGCTGGGACCGTTGCGCACGTTGCCGCTGGCCTTCACGGTGCCCACAATGTCGTCGGCGCCGGCAACCACCGATGGCGTTGGAGTGGCAACCTCCGGTGTCGGCGATTCTTCAGGCTCGGCCGTGGCGGTTTCTGCAAGATCGCCGCCGGAGCTGACCACCGGCGCTGGTACGTTGCTATTGGTATTGCTCATCTGTTCACGCAGCGCCTGCACGCGATTGCCGGCAAAGGCCAGCACCGCCAGCATCGCCACAAAGACCAGCGCGGTCTTGATCGGCTCCGAGAAGCGCAGCAGCGCCGAGCGCGATTGCAGACGATCCAGCGCCAGCTGCGCGGTATCGGCTACGGACTCGCCCCAGCTGGTCTTGCCGTGATCTTCGTGTACCACGCGGCGCAGCGCCAGCAGCGTGCGCGTATCGCCGACCTCAGAGAGCGCTCGCACGACGCTCCAGCGCACATTGCTGTTGGGATGGCGCAGCGCGTTGATCAGCGCGCCGCTTGCGCGGCCGTCGCCGATCTGGGCCAGCGCCTCAGCCGCGCGGTACGAGGTAAGCCAGGGATAGTTGGGCGATAACGCCGCCGACAGCGCAGACACAGCCGGTTCGCCAATATCGACAAGATCGTTCACTGCCTGGCTGTGTAGCGGATGGTTGGGATCGCCAAGCGCATTGATCAGATCGCGGAGCCGATCCTGACTCACCCGTGGCCGCTCCGGCTGGGTCTCGACCCGTCCTGTGTCGCGACGTGGCTCTTCCTCGGGCTGTCCGGCGACCTCTTGTGTACGTGTACTCATTGTCCCTGGTATTCCTCCTGTAGCCGTATGCGCGGCTACAACTTAGCTCGTTTTCGGCCCGAGCCGATCAGGCCACTTGTGGAGCACGCGCTCCAAAATCTGTTGCGCGGCTGCCGGTTTGGGCTGGCGCGGCAAGCGCTCGCTGCCGCCGTCGCTGGTAAGCAGCGTCACCTCGATCTCGGACTGACCGATGCTGCTCACGGCATCGTTGGCCACGATCGCATCCAGGCCCTTGCGCCGCATCTTGTCGGCGGCGTAGGTCAGCAGATCGTTGGTCTCGGCGGCAAAGCCCACCTTGATCGGCTGCGTGGTCGCCACCAGCGACTGTAAAATATCGGTGGTTCGCTCCAGCGCGATCGTAAGATCGGTCTCGGTCTTCTTCATTTTATGCTCGGCCATCTGCGCGGGACGGTAATCCGCGACGGCCGCGTTCATGATCAGCAGATCGGCATCGTCGATCGCGGCGTGGACCGCGTCGTGCATCTGGCCGGCCGTCTCGACGCGCACCACGTCGACGCCCTGCGGCAGCGGCGCGGTGGTCTGCCCGGCGATCAGCACAACCTGCGCGCCCTCGTCGCGGGCCGCCTCAGCCAGCGCAAAGCCCATCTGCCCCGACGCGCGATTGCCGATGAAGCGCACCGGATCGAGCGGCTCGTGGGTGCCGCCGGCCGTCACCACCACCTTGCGACCGGCCATACGACCGAAGCGCCGGCCCAGCAGCTTGCGAATCTCGACTTCGATCCGCGCGATCTCGGGCAATCGCCCACTGCCTACCATTCCCGACGCCAGCATGCCTTCGTCCGGCTCCATAACATGCAAGCCGCGCCGCCGAAGCAGCGCGACATTATCGGTGGTCGCCGGGTTATGCCACATGTGCGTCTCCATCGCCGGAGCCAGCAGCACGGGCGCGCCGGTAGCCAGCACCGTGGTCAGAATCAGATTATTGGCAAAGCCGGCGGCGATGCTGGCGATTGTGTGGGCGGTGGCGGGCGCGATCACCACGACATCGGCGTCGTGGCCCAGCTTGATATGCGCGGCGGCGTTCTCCAGCGTCGACCACATCTCGGTATAGACCGGACGATAGGTCAGGCTTTGAAAGGTCAGCGGCGTGATAAAGCGCGCCGCCTCCTCGGTCAGAATCACGTCGACCAGCGCGCCGGCAACCGTGAGCTGCCGCGCCAGCTCGATCACTTTATAGCTTGCTATGCTGCCCGAAACGCCGAGTACAACGTGCTTACCAGCCAGAATGCCCACAAATGTTTCCTTGATCAATCGGTCATTGTATCAGCGCGGTGTACCAACGTCAAAGCCTGATTGATTAATCAACCGGCAGATCGTGTCGCCGCGCAGCTGGATCGCGCTCGCCCTGGTTGATCTGGTAGATCCGGTGCAGACCTTCCAGCACCAGGTTATCCGCAATATAATCGATCACCTTGTCGTCGCTCGGCAGCGCATCCAGAATCACCTGCGCCAAGCCGCCGGTCGCGACGACCTTGGCCCGCTCGCCCAGCTCCTCCCACATGCGATGCACCAGGCCCTCGGTCATCGCGGCCCAGCCCAGCACGATGCCGGACTGCATGTAGTGAACGGTGTTTTTGCCGATGGCGCGCGGTGGCCGCACCAGATCCACCTGGTAGAGCTTGGCCGCCGAGCGCGAGAGCGCCTCCGCCGAGATCGCAAGCCCCGGCGCGATCGCCCCGCCGATGTAGTCGCCCTCACGCGAGACCACGTCGAAGACCGTCGCCGTGCCGAACTCGATCACGATCACCGGGCCGCCGTAGCGATGATAGGCCGCGACCGCATGGGCCACACGGTCGGCTCCCAGCTCGCGCGGCGTGTCGATCAGCAGGCGCATGCCGACTTTGACGCCCGGCCCGATCACGATCGGCTCGACGCCCAGGTATTTGCGCGCCAGCTCGATAAACACGGCCGTCAGCGGCGGCACCACACACGAGATCGCACAGCCGCTCACCAGCGACAGATCGTACTTGCGCAGCTCGAACAGGCTGCGCACAATCACCGCGTAGTCGTCGGTCAGCCGGTGACGCTCAGTCAAGATCCGCCAAACCTCGACACGGGTATCGCCGTCGTAGAGGCCAAACTTAATATTTGTATTCCCAATATCGATCGCCAGCAGCATAATGTTCCTCGATGGTTAAGCAGCATTCTAGCATTTAATCGCGGCGGCGTTGTGGCACTTGACCTGCTGCTGGGCCTATGCATAATGCGCGCTAACACAAGGAGCATCTATGACGAGCAATCATGTTGAAGCCCGCCGGGTGCAGCTTGCCCGGCAGTTCAACCAGCTATTCAATGTCTCGCCGACACTGTATACGCGCGCGCCCGGCCGTGTGAATCTCATCGGCGAGCACACCGATTATAACGAGGGCTTTGTGCTGCCCGCCGCGATCAACCGCGCCGCCTACGTGCTCGCCCGCCCGCGCGACGATCGCCGGCTGCGGGTGTACGCCCGGCAGAAAGAGGAGCAGGCCGCGATCACGCTGGACGAGCTGCATCCGGATCGCTTCCGGGGCTGGCCGGCCTACATCGCGGGCATGGCCGACTTTCTGGGACGCGCCGGTCACACGCTGGTCGGCGCGGATCTGCTGATCGACGGGGACGTGCCGCAGGGCGCGGGGCTTTCGTCGTCAGCGGCGCTTGAGGTGGCGGTCGGCGCGACGCTGCTGGGGCTGGCGGGTCACGCGATCGACCGGGTACAGCTGGCGCAGGTCGGGCAGCAGACCGAGCATAACTACATCCACGTCATGAGCGGAATCATGGACCAGCTGATCTCGGCGCAGGGCAAAGCCAATCACGCGCTGCTGATCGACTGCCGCGACTACAGCACACAGCCGCTGCCGCTGCGCTCGGATGTGCAGATCGTGGTCTGCAACAGCAACGTCAAGCGCGAGCTGGCGCAGTCGGGCTATAACCAACGCCGGGCCGAGTGTGACGAGGCGGTGCGGCTGCTCACGTCTGCGCTGCCCGATATTCGTACCCTGCGCGATGTAACGCCGGAGCAGCTCGATCAGCACAAAGATCTGCTGCCGCCGATCATCCTCAAGCGCGCGCGGCATATCGTCAGCGAGAACGCGCGGGTGCTCCAGAGCGCAGACGCCTTGAAACGCGGCGACATCCAACGCTTTGGCAAGCTGATGAACGAGGCCCACGTCAGCTACCGCGACGATTTCGAGGCCAGTCTGCCGCAGATCGAGGTGCTGGTGAGCGCGGCGCAGCCACTGCCGGGCGTGTACGGCTCGCGGCTGACTGGCGGCGGCTGGGGCGGCTGTACCGTTAGCCTGGTCGACAACAAGGCCGTCGAGCAATTTTGCAGCACAGTCGGCGCGATCTACGAGCATGAGGTCGGGCACAAAGCGGATATCTATGTGTGTACCGCCGCCGATGGCGTGGAAGTCACACCGATCCCCGAGGCTTAGGCAGACAGGAGCACTTATTGATTCGCAGGAGTACGCGACGAAGCGCGAGTGGCTGCGCGGCGAAGAAGGCTTCGCCGGCTGGGAGATCGTCGCCGAGCCGTGGTTCGAGACGCCCGCGCGCTTTGCAGAGCTAGTGCGTGGCATGTGCGTGCTGGAACGGTAAACCTGCGCTTCCGGCGAACAGTCAGCCTGCACGCTTGCGCAGGCGCGATCGGCGGAAGCGCACCGCGACTCGCGCTGAAGATCGACCTAGCGCTTCACCAGCACGCACACCGATTGCCCGAGATTACCTATGCCTTCCATAATCCGGCCGTCGTCCAGCGTTACCGCGTGCTGAAGCGGAATATGCGGCGCGTCGCCATCGTGCATCGCCTCGATCTCTAGATCCAGATGCTGGCACCAGACCTTGATCGCGTCGCGGCTGACAAACGTGTTGAGCGGATGATCGGCGCTCCCGGCGGCCAGATTCGCCTCGAAAACATCCCAGTGACAGGGAATCGCAAAATCAAGAAACGAAAAGATGATCTTGCCGCCCGGCTTCAGCACACGCCTGGCCTCGCGCAGATAGATAAACGAATGTTCGTGCAGCAGATGCGTAAACACCGAGAAGAAGCACACGATATTCGCCTGATTGTCCTGCTCAGGAATCGTCAAGCCTTCCGCGACCTCGAAGCGCCAATCAGGACGACCCACCAGCGAGCGTGCATAATCGACGAGATCCGGCACAATATCGATGCCGAGATAGCGACCGCGCAGATAGTGCGCAAGCGGCTTGGCCAGACGACCTGAGCCGCAGCCGATGTCGATCACATAATCGTCGGGCTGTAGGCCATACTGGATCAGCAGATCGCGCTCGATGACGCCGAACGCGTCGAACTCCGCGCCGATCGCCCGCTGCATGGCTTGATCCGGCTCGTACTGGTGCTTAACCGATTGCACAAAATCACGATAGCTGCGCCGCAGATCAACCTTTTTCATAAGATATAGCTCCTCGGGAAGTGCATATATCGAAAGAGACTGGGTTTGATGCAACTGTTGTTTGGGTGGTACCAGATTATAGCACAGGAGAACATCCCGGCCTCCTCTACCCAAATCTCCCACTACACTATCAACCGTAGCAGCGTTTCCTGCTTGCGATGATCAAGTATAATCGCCTCGCAGAAGGGTCTACTTCTGGATCGCGATGCGTGTCGCCGTAAGCTACACCCCGGTTCTGCGACGACGCATCCGCGCAACGCCTCATTGCGGCACAGCACCGGTGAAGCAACGTAGATCCGCGCTGGTTTTGGAGGATAACCGTGCCACAAGTTCTGGCTGATCTTCTGACATCGACCCAATGGCTTGGCGCGATCGCCGCCGGGCTCTGCTACGTGGGCGCGGTGCTGGGTGTGTTTATTACCTTTCGCGTCTTGTCCTTCCCGGATCTGACGATCGAAGGCTCGTTTCCGCTCGGCGCCGGCGTGGCCGCGATCTTCCTGATCAACGATTGGTCGCAGTGGCTCTCGCTGCCGATCGCGTTTGTGCTGGGCGGCCTGGCGGGCGCGACCACTGCCTGGCTGGCGACACGGCTCAGGATCAACGGGCTGCTGGCCTCGATCATCGTGGCGCTGGGGCTGTACTCGATCAATCTGCGGCTGCTCGGCCTGGCAACCAACGATCGCGCGCCAACCGCCAACCTGCCGATCCCGATCTCGGGCGCGCCATCGGTCGAGCGCACTGTACAGCCGCTGTTCGCGGGCCTGAAAGGCATCTGTCTGGCCGAGAACAGCTGCATCAACGATGCCTACATCAACTACAGCGCGCAGGCCCTGATCTTTCTGCTCTTCGCGATCGGCCTGGTTGCGGCGCTCTACTGGTTTCTTAACACCGAGCTGGGCCTGGCACTGCGCGCCACCGGCGACAATGAGCAGATGGTCCGTGCGCAAGGGCTGAGCGCCAACACGCTCAAAATGATCGGGCTGGGCATCTCCAACGGTCTGATCGCGCTGTCGGGAGCGCTGATCGTCGCGCGCTTCGGCTATGCCGAGGTCAACCTGGGACGCGGCCTGATCATCACCGGGCTGGCGGCTGTTATCATCGGCGAGGTGATTATCTCGCCGCGCACGCTGCGAACCGCGCTGATCGGCGTGCTGGTCGGCTCGCTGCTCTACCGCATGTTCATCACCCTGGCGCTCAACAACACCCGCTCGATCGGCCTGCAAGAGACCGATCTTCAGCTGCTGACGGCCTGCATTGTTGTGCTGGCGCTGGCGCTGCCGCAGCTTCGGCGCTTTGTGCTGCCCCGGCGAGGCGTATGATGATTCAACTACGCGGCGTCCACAAATTCTTTCATCGCGGCGAGGGCCATGAGGTTCACGCCCTGCGCGGCATCGATCTCGACATCGGCGCGGGCGAGTTCGTCACGCTGATCGGCACCAACGGCGCAGGCAAGTCCACGCTGCTCAACACGATCGCCGGCGTCTACGCGGCCGACGAAGGCACGATCGCGATCGCCGGCCGCGACGTGACCCGCCAGCAGGAGCACCAGCGCGCCGGACTGATCGGACGCGTCTTTCAGAACCCGCTGGACGGCACCGCCGGCTCACTGACGATCGAGCAGAACATGGCGTTGGCGCTGCGAC
>DASWTW010000047.1:0-3640 GCA_036401895.1 Herpetosiphonaceae bacterium
GTACTCACGCAGGCGCTGCGCCCACTGTGCGAAGGCGGTGGTCTTGGGCGGCAGCGTCACCGCCACGCCCTGCGCCAGCTGCCGATAGGCCGTCTCCAGGTCCTCCAGCAGAATCGTCCACGAGACCCAGTCCACCGCCAGATGATGCCCCACCAGCAGCACCTGCTGCGCCTGCCCATCACCCCGCTCGATCAGCGCCGCCCGCAGCAGCGGTCCCGCCCCCAGATCCAGACTCGCCTGGATCTCGTTGGCCTGCGTTTCGAGTGCCTGCGCTTGCTCAGCCGGCGCGATCTCTGTCAGGTCGATCACGCTCCAGACCGCGCGCGACTCCAGTCCCGCGTGCGCTTGCTGCCAGCCGGCTTCGGTCTCGGTGAAGCGCAACCGCAGCGCGTCGTGGTGGAGCAGCAGATACTGGATCGCCTGGGCCAGACGTGCGGGATCGAGACGCTCGCCGGCTTCCAGCAGCACCGATTGGTTGAAATGGTGCGGCTCCGGCAGCTCCCGCGCAAAGAAGTACTGCTGGATCGGTGTCAGGGGCACTGCACCGGTAACCAGCCCTTGCTCGGCCACCACCACTGGCGTAGTATCCGCCACCGCTGCCAGCGCCGCGATCGTCTGAGACTCGAAGAGCTGGCGCGGTGTGATGCGCAGCCCGGCCTGGCTGGCGCGCGCAACGATCTGAATGCTGAGGATCGAGTCGCCGCCGAGGGCAAAGAAGTTGTCGTGAATACCGACGCGCTCCAGGCGCAGCACCTCGGCCCAGATCCGCGCCAGTGTCGTCTCGGCTGCCGTCTCGGGCGCGGCATAGGTTGTCGCAGGATCAGTGTGTAGCTGCTCTGGTGAGGGCAGCGCCTTGCGATCGACCTTGCCATGCGACGTCAGCGGCAGGGATTCTAGTACCACAAAGGCGCTGGGCACCATGTAGGCCGGCAGCTTGTCGAGCAGGAACTGGCGGAGCCCAAGGACCAGACCCTCGCTGCTGGCCCTCACCCCCGTCGCTGCGGCGACTCCTCCCGCTGCCGCAGGCGAGAGGGAAAGAGCGGTGCTTTGTTCGTTTGTGCGCCGGGCGCCCTCTGGGCATGGCACCCGGTTCGTTTGTTCTTCTACAAGGTACGCCACCAAACGCGGATCGCGGCCACTATCGACACGCGCCAGCACGACAACCTCGCCCACCGCCGGATGCTGGGCGAGCACAGCCTCGACCTCGCCGACTTCGATCCGGAAGCCACGGATTTTGACCTGCGCGTCGGTGCGGCCGAGGAATTCGAGCGTGCCATCGGGCAGACGCCGTGCCACGTCGCCGGTACGATACCAGCGCTGGCCGTCGATGGTGACGAACTTCTCGGCGGTCAGCTCGGGACGGTGGAGATAGCCGCGCGTGACGCTCCCGCCGCCGAGGTACAGCTCGCCCGCGACCCCGACCGGCACCAGCTGGCCGTGGGCATCATACAGGCGGAGCTGGGCGTTGGGCAGCGGGCGGCCGATCAGCTGGCGCGTGGGCAGCTGCTGTGGATCGACCACGTGACAGGCGCAGATGATCGTGCCTTCGGTCGGCCCGTAGAGCACGATGAGCTCGGCCTGCGGAAACACCGCCAATGTGTCGGCCAGCAGCTCCGGCGGCACCGCATCGCCACCCACCCAGATCCGCCGCAAGCTCATAAACGCGTTGGGTGTATCGGTCTGTCGCGCCTGCACGACGATCTCACGCAGCAAGCTCGGCACCGCGTGCAGCAGCGTCCAGCCCTGGAGCTCCGTCACCAGCTGCGGCAGATCGAGCACCTGCGCCTGCGTCTGGATCACGACCGTGCCACCCGCGATCAAGGGGTTGAACAGCTCGAAGGCCGCGATGTCGAAGGCCACCGAGGCGATCCAGGGCTGGATGTCGCGCTCCTGATAGCCAAAGGTCATCTGGCTGGCGTGCAGCACTTGTAAGAGCTGCCCGTGCTCGACGGCCACCGCTTTCGGCGTGCCGGTCGTGCCCGACGTGTAGATCAGATATGCCAGGCTGCTCAGTTGGGCGGCGCACAGCGGCGCGGTGTACGGCTGAGTCTCGATCAGATCCGCATCATGATCGAGGCAAACAACCTGCGCCCTATGGGGCGGAAGGCGATCCAACAGCGCCACCTTGGTCAGCAGCACAGCGGCATCCGAGTCCTGAAGAATAAAGGCGACGCGCTCGGCGGGATAGCTGGGGTCGATCGGCACGTATGCGCCGCCCGCTTTCAGCACACCCAGCAGCGCTACCACCAGATCGAGGGAGCGATCCAGGAACAGCGCCACCCGCGTCTCGGGTCCAACACCCAACGTTTGGAGGTGGTGCGCCAGCTGATTCGCGTGTGCGTCGAGTCCGGCATAGGTTGTGCATTCCTCGCCGCAGACCAGCGCAATCGACTCAGGCGCGCGTGATGCCTGCGCCGCAATCAACTCGTGGACCAGCCGCTCCTGCGCGTAGGGCTGCGCCGTCGCGTTCCACTCCAGGAACTGATGCTGCTCGGCCTCAGTCAGCAGCGGCACGTCGGCGAGCAGCTGGCCCGGATTCGTCGCCATGCCGGTCAGGATCGTGTCGAGATGGCCCAGCACGCGCCGGATCGTTGCCGCCTCAAAGCGCTGGCGATCATAGGTAATCAGCAGATCCAGCTCGGCCTGCGGCCCTACCGCAATCGTCAACGGATAGTTGCTCTGCTCGGTCCCGCGCCGATCCGTCAGCATCAGCGAGCCGTGCTCCGCGCTCTGAGCCGTGGCGGCGATCGCCGGATAGTTCTCGAAGACCACGAGGCTATCAAAGAGCGACTGGCCGCGCGGGATCTCGCTCCAGCTTTGAACTTGAACCAGCGGACTGTACTCGTACTGCCGCTGCTCGGCCTGCTGAAGCTGAAGATCAGTCAGCCATGCGACCAGCGAGGCATCCGGCGTGACATGGACGCGCACCGGCAGCGTGTTGATGAAGAGGCCAACCATGCGCTCGACGCCGGTTAGCTCGGCGGGTCGGCCCGCGACGGTCGCGCCGAAGAGCACCTCACGCTCGCCGCTGTAACGACTGAGCAGCAGCGCCCACGCGCCTTGCACCACCGTGTTCAACGTCAGCCCGTGCTGCCGCGCTAAAGCGTTCAGCGCCGCCGTCGTCGCCGCAGCAAGATGATGCCGCTCGCGCGCGTACCCGACCGCTGCCTGCTCCGGGCTGATCAGCCGATCGACTGCGAGCGGCGTGGGAGCGGTTACGCCGGCCAGCGTGCGCCGCCAGAAGGCTTCCGCCTGCCCGAGATCCTGCTGCTGGAGCCACGCAATGTAGTCGCGATACGGCCGCGGCGGCGTGTATTGCAGCGCTCGTCCCGTGAGCAGCGCCTCGTAGGTGGCGAAAACCTCGTTCAGCACCAGCGGCAGCGACCAGCCGTCAAACAGCAGATGATGAACGGTCCAGACGAAATAGTGGGCATCGTCGGCGACACGCAGCAACGTCAGGCGCAGGAGCGGCGCGTCCGTTATGACGAAGCCCTGGCGCCGATCGGCGTGCAAGAAGGCGGCGAAGCGGAGCTCATACTCAGCGGTGGGCACCGCGCGCCAGTCCTCGACGCGCCACGGCAGCGCCACCTGCGGCTGCACCACTTGCAGCGGCTGCTCCAGCCCCGCCCACACGAAGCGC
>DASWTW010000048.1:0-7371 GCA_036401895.1 Herpetosiphonaceae bacterium
CAAGATGCAACTCAGGCGTGACGACCTGCGCAGGTCTGCCATCGATATTGGTGAACGTGGTGCGTAGAATCTCATGACGACGCAAAATCGCGTTCAGGCTGCGCTCCAGGGCCGGCGTGTCGAGCGGCCCGTCAAGTTGCATCACGAGCGGCATGTTGTAGAACGCGCTGCCGGGTTGAAACTGATCCAGCACCCACAAGCGCTCCTGACCAAACGAGAGCGGCGCAGGCCCGGTGGGGGTACGTCGCGGGATAGTACCGCTCTCAGCGGTGGGTGTTGGGGCGGCGGCAGGACTTGTCGCTTGTGCTGCCTGCTTGCGCGCCAGCAATTCCAGCAGCGTTCGCTGCTCCGGCGAGAGCATTGCGAGTTGTGCCTCAAGATCGCTCATTGTGGGTCCTTTGGAATCAGCGACAGGATTGATGCGGCATGTTGTTCCACTTTTTCGCGGCTGAACGGCGTCGAAATGTATTCGACGTTCTGCCATTTCTCGATCATATCCGCACGATTGGCGTGCTGGGCCAGACCGCTTTGGCCGGTGCTCTGAATCGCCTGCATGCTATCCAGATCGGCCATATCGATCACTTCGCGCTGCGATGCACCGTGGGCCATGCTGAACGAGTCGTGGTAGGTAAACGTGCCGACGTTGATCGTAAAGTTCTCCCCACGCGCCTGGATCGGGTCAACCCAGTACAGCCATCTGAACAGGGGATTGCCGCTGCTCGCCAGCAGACTGACATACCGCACCTGATGCACCTTGCCCCAGGTCCAGTCGTTCATATCGCCGCCGTGGTGTTCTTTGAGCCACGCCAGCGCCTGGCCCAGACTGCGTTGGATAATATCGTCGCGGGTTTCGACCTCCGGCGTGGTCTGGTCATCGAACCAGGCACTGTTCTGGTCGCGCATTAGCTGCATCATAGCGGAGATATGGAAGCGCCCATGACGCTCATACTGGCCGTCGAGATAGTCTTTCGCCAGGGTTGGGTTGAGATCGTCGCGCACGGTATTTTGGAGCACAAACCAGTACCAGGTCTGGAACAGGGTCGCGCCAACGCGGTCGGCCTCGGAGTGGAGATCCCAGGTACGCAGGATCTCGATCGCCTGGGCTTCTTCGTCGTCCTGCGGCTGGATCGCCAGCATATAGGGCCGTAGGTTCTCGGCCGGGATCGAAAAGGTATCCGCCTGCATCTTTTGGCTGGCCGCAATATCCATGCGGTCATTGGCGTTGAGCAGATCATTGATCCGCTGGGCGCGATAGCCGGGGTCCCATTCTTCCGTAATGCTGTACGGGTAGGCGTCGCTGACGACCTTGTTGTTGGCCGTGCCGATGAAGCCCTGCGGTGGGTTATACAGCGTGGGCAGCTCTTCATAGGGAATGTAGCCCTGCCACTCGTAGTCGCCGGTCCAGCCGGGCACCGGCACCAGGCCGCTGTGCTGCGGCACGCGGATCGGTATCTGACTGGTCATCTGGTAGCCAATGTTGCCGTTCACATCGGCATACACAAAGTTTTGGCCGGGCATGCGCCAGTCACGTAGCGCCTCGCGAAATTGGTCCCAGTTTTGCGCTTCATTGAGCTGGAGGATCGAGGAGAAGAGGCTGCTCTCGCCCAGCATCGCCCATTTGAAGGCCATCGGCTCGGCCTCGTTCATATCGTCGATCACATCGTTAATGATCGGGCCGTGTTGGGTGAGATAGATGTTAAACGGCACGGGATCTTGGCCCTTAACGTTGAGCGTATCCCGAACGATCTCGATACTACGCCACTGACCCTGGAACTCGTATTTGGTGGGATTATCGCGATTGTCGAGCTTTTCGATGTATAAATCCTGCACATCGGGGTTCAGATTGGTGATCGCCCAGCCAATCGTGCTGTTGTGGCCGATCAGTACCGCCGGGACACCGGGCAAGGTAAAGCCGACGCTGTTGAAGCGCCCGCCGTGAATGCCATTCAGATACCAGATCGATGGGATCGATAGCTGCATATGCGCGTCGCCTGCCAGGATCGGCTTGCCACTGGCGGTGCGACTACCCGACACCACCCAGTTGTTGCTGCCCCACATTGCCCCGGCATCGCCCAACGTCTCGTCGAGCACATTCAGCCCGGCAAAGCCCATGTTGCGCATCGATTGGTAGCTTTGCACCTCGTCCGGCACAATGAACGGCGTGCTGGGATCATAGCCGGGCAGCAGATCGCTGGTTTTCTGCTCCCCGACCTCGGCGATCATGCGCGCCCTAAGATATTCGAGCCGGTAGTTGCCTGCCAGGAACAAGCTCACCATATTGCCGTAGGCGAGCGAGGCTACCGGTGTCCACGGCTCGGGATCATAGCGGAACACGGTGAACTCGATCGGCAGGCGATCGCGATGGGCCTCGATGAACGCATTGACGCCGTCACAGTAGGCTTGCAACAACTCCCGCGCTTCGGGGTCCATAGCCTCCCACTCACGCTCGGCACCCCGGCTTAGCCCAAGTGTACGCAGGAGCTTGTCGGAGGCTAGCCCGCGCGGTCCGACCACCTCGCTCACCTTGCCGCGAGCGGTCAGCTGGTTGAAATACATCGACCAGAGCCGGTCCTGCGCATGAACATAGCCCTGTGCCATGAACAGATCGCGCTCGTTTTGGGCGTAGATCTGCGGCACGCCCCACTGATCCCGGATCGTCTGCACCGACGCGGAGAGTCCCGGTATTGCTACAGTCCCGCTCATCTGCGGCCACGGGCGGCGCACAAACCATGCTCCCGACGCTGCCAGAATAACCAGCAGCACAAGTACGCTGAGCAGTCCATTCCGTAAGATCTTACGCATACCGTTGCCGCGTAAGCGCCTCGTCGCCAGTTTCATTGCTGACAGCCTCCTGGTAGTGATCACGTTGCCGTCTGCGGCGCTTCTCGTGCCGGTATTCGCCACGGCTCCAGAACTAAAATCTTTCCGACCCCTACGCTCAATACTACGAGCTGCTCTCCAGCGCCGCAATCATGGCTTGTACTTCTTCGGGCGAAAGCTGCTGCACCGAAGCCATGAGCTGTGCCAGCTGGTCTGCACTTACCAGATCAACCAGGCTTTGCTCGCCAGTGGATGCCGACTCGGCGGGCAGCTCATAGCCGAGCTCGGCGGCGAGCTGTTGTGCTGGCTCGCCGAGGTGCCAGGGCAGCTTCACCTTGCGCCAGGTTTCGCTCAGCCGCGCATCGACCTGGTCGTGTTTGAGAATATTGGGATCGCCAATGCCCGAGATCATGCGCTCGCGCTTGTTGTCGTAGGGCTGGATCACCGCCGGATCATAGGGCAGCTCGAGGAAGTCGCACACGCCGCGCATGGTTGCTTCGGGCTGGCTCACCAACTGTTCGTAGTACACCCGCAACTGCCGTCCCTGGTCAATATCTTGAAGAAATGTCAGCAGGTTGCGGTTGCTGGTCACCCAGACCTTTTCCGCCACCACAAACGGATCGACATCATCCGATCCGTAGATCACAGGGCTGAACAGCTTATCGAGCCGAATGCGCACCACCGACTCGATCACGGCGTAGGGATGCCGCACCAGATGGATGTATTTAGGCCGGTCGAAGATCGCTTCGGCGCGCTGCAAGGTGTCCAGGCTCATCGTGTACGATGGCGATTTGTCGACCAGAATGCGCGGTGCTGAAAGCTCCTGTAACCGATCATACACCTCATAGATCGGCGTATCCTGGGCCACCAGCTCATCCATGTAAGCGCGGGCAGCTTCCGGGTCGCGGCCCAACAGCTCCATAAAGGTCCACTGCAAGCCTTGCGCGGCCCAGTGGAACCCGTGGCCATAGCTGGGATCAGTCAGGCTGCGCCGCCACTCACGCATGGTGTCATACCAGAGAATACCAAGCTCGGGCGGCGAGTGCAGCGCCGGATGGCCCGCCAGCATGACGCGGAACAACGTCGAGCCTGAGCGCACGCAGGAGTGCGAGAAAAAGATCGGCGCGTTCTTGCGGGTAGGCTTAACCAGCAGCGGTCGCTTGACGCGCGCTTCCAGCTGCGAGTGCGCTTCATACTCGGCGTAGTGCGACACTGGCGCGGTGATCTGGTTGTGCTTCAGGTTCGCCAAACGATCCAGCTCCGAGGCCGTGAAGCGTGCCATTTGCTCAACTGAGCGCAGCGTGATCGTTTCGTGTGGATACACGATCAGTCCGAAGTCCTGCTCGAAATGCCACTGAACCTCGCCAACGATCGTTTCTCGATCATAACCGCTGAGATCGCCGCTGACCGGGAGTTGATCCGCTTCGATGTTCAGCGCCTTGGTGATCTGCTTTTTCCAGTACACTTCGAGCAGGGTTTGTCGCTCGGCACCGCTGACGGCACGCACCAGCTCCTTGATCGGCTGCTCGGAGCTGGCAGCCTTCTCCAGGTAGCGCTGCTCGATCACCTGGGCCATGCCGGCCACGGTTGGGCTATCGAACAGGCTGCGGATCGAAAGCTCGACCTGATAGATCCGGTGCAGCTTGTTGGTCAGCTGCGTGATCAGCAGCGAGTGGCCGCCCAGGTCAAAGAAGCTATCGTGAACGCCGACCTGCTCGATGCCGAGCACCTGCTGCCACACCGCTGCAACGTTCTCCTCGAACTGGTTGCGCGGCGCAACGTATGCGGTTGCAAGCGCCGGGCGGGCGTAGTCGGTGCGGTTGGCGCGGGCGCGGGCCTGTTCCTGCGCCTCCACAAGCAGGGCGCGCGTCATGGCGTGCAACGCGCTGATCCGCGCCGGCAGATCGCGGGTAGAAACCAGCACCTGTGGAGCGGTACTTTGCCCCAGAATACGGTCGAAGAGTTGCACGCCCTCATCAGGCAAGATGCCACTTTGCAGCATCTGCTCGTGCATCGCCAGCATTTCCGGCGGCACTTCGGTAGTGACGGCCATGCCCACATCTCGCCAGGCATCCCAGTTGACCGTAACGGTGAAGATTCCGCGGCGTGCCGCCTGCCAGTGTGCAAAGGCATCAAGGAAAGCGTTCGCGGCGGCATAATCCGCCTGTCCAAGCTCGCCGATCATCGATGTCAGCGACGAGCAGAGCAGCATGAAATCGAGAGGAAGGTCGCGACAGGCAGCTTCCAGGGCGATCAGGCCCTGAGTTTTGGGGGCCAGCACGCGCTCGATTACCTCGGGCGTTTTGAGCTGGATCACGCCGCCGCCAGCAACACCCGCGGCATGAATCACGCCATGGAGCGCGCCGAACTGGCCTATCACCTGAGCGATGACCGCGCGCATTTGCGTCGCATCGGTCACATCGGCGCTGAGCACCAGCACCTCGGCACCGAGCGCTTTCAGGTTCTGCAACTGGCGCAGCTTCCGGCTGGTTGCGTCCGTCTCAGGCAGCGTATCGAGCAGCGTAGCCCATTGAGTGTGCTCAGGGAAGGTCGAGCGACCCACCAGTACCAGCTTCGCCTGCGCGGTACGCGCCAGATGCTGGGCGAGCGTCAAACCAATGCCGCCCAAGCCACCAGTGATCAGATAGACGCCGCCCGCGCGCACACGCGGTGAGCGCTCAGGCGAAGGCTTGAGCCGGGCCTGATCGATGGTTTGCGCCCAGCGCCGCGTGCCGCGGTAGGCGATGATCACGTCAGACGTTTCGTGTTGGGTTTCCGCTAGAATCTGGTCAACGAGCGTGTCAACCAGCGGCGGCGTAGCGTGCGGCATGACCACGTCGAGACTGCGGCAGGTGATCTGGAGGTATTCACGCGGAATAACGCGGCACGGTCCTAGCAGCGTTGCTTTCTCAGGCTGCAAGCGCTCACCGCCAGTAACAGCGTGCAGCTGGTTGGAAACAACAATGAGTTCGACAGGTGTTGCGAGCTCGTCGCCGCCGAGCGCCTGAGCCAGCGCAATCAGGCTGGAGAATCCGAGCGTCTGCATGCGCTGAAAGGTGTCGCTTCCCAGGTCCACCTGGTCGTCAGGCGTGATGGTCCACAGATGCACTATCTGCTGCGGGAACTGATCTGCGGCGTGCAGAGCAGCGATCAGCTCGGCGTAGTCCGGCCCGTGCTGCGGATTAAGTGTATAAACCCGCTCGGCGGTTTGGCTGAACTCACTGCCTGGCTGCACCTCGATCACGGTTTGGCCGGCCAGTCGCAGCCGTTGTACCAGGCGCGTGCTCAAGCCGCTCATATCGGCGAAGATCAGCCAGCTCTTGGGCGCTGATGTAATCTGATCAGTGTTGAAAGGCTCTGGCAGCCAGGTTTGTTTCCACGACGGCAGATAGAACCAATCAGTCAGGTCGGGCTTTTTCTCAAGCGTGGGCTGCTGCGCGCCCATGTTCGCCAGGCTCACATCCGATTGTGCCCAATAGCGCTGGCGCTCGAACGAGTAGGTCGGCAGCGGCACGCGCAGACGACGCTCACGGGCGTAGAAGCCGCTCCAATCAATGTTGAGGCCCCCCAGCCAGAGCTTGCCCAGCGTCGTCAAGATAAACGCAATATCGGACTGCTGATCCTGCGGATGGCGCAGCGACTGAAGCACGATCCTTTCTGGGTCCGTGCCCAACGTTTGGCGCGCTAAGGTGCTCAACGTGCGTCCAGGGCCAACTTCCAGCAGCACATGATCGCCCGTTTTGAACAGTTCGCGCAGCCCTTCGGCGAAGCGCACCGGCTGGCGCAAATGCTGTGCCCAGTAGCTCGGATCGGTAGCTTGCTCGGGCGTAATCCACGCGCCCGAAACATTCGAGATGAACGGCAGCGCTGGTGTACTCAATCGCACGCGCCGGACCTCGTCAGTGAAGGCGGCGATGATCGGGTCCATCATCGCCGAGTGAAATGCATGCGAGGTGTGCAGATGCCGGTAACTAATGTTCTGTGTGGCGAGGTGCTGCTCCAGCGCCGCGATCGCCTCCAGCGGGCCGGAAACAACCGAGAGCAGGGGGCCGTTGCTGGCCGCAAGACTCAGCTCGCCCTTCAGCAGCGGACGCACCTCGCTTTCGGGCAGCGACACACTGAGCATCGCGCCTGCCGGCAGCTCCTGCATCAGTCGTCCACGTATCGCGACCAGTTTCAGCGCATCTTCCAGTGTAAACACGCCGGCCAGCGTCGCTGCGACGTACTCGCCGATGCTGTGGCCGATCAGCGCCCGAGGCGTTAAGCCCCAGCTGTTCCAGAGTTCGGCCAGCGCATATTCGATCACAAACAGTGCCGGCTGCGTGAGCGCGGTTTGTTCGAGCTGCTGCGCGGCGGCCTCCGCCTCGATCGGTATCGGAAAGAGCACCTGGCGCAGATCGAGCTTCAGATGCGGCTTGAGCAGTTCCGCGCAGCGGTCTACGGCGGCGCGAAAGACCGGCTCGGTCGCGTACAACTCCAGGCCCATATTGATATATTGCGCGCCCTGGCCCGGAAACAGAAACGCGATTGGTCGCTCCCCGATGACCTGGT
>DASWTW010000049.1:0-7979 GCA_036401895.1 Herpetosiphonaceae bacterium
GGCAGGAACCCATAAAAACATCGCGATCACAACCGCCAGCATCCAGAGCGTGACAAGCCACTTGGCGGCAGTTGCGATCGGCTGTAGTCGTTCAGTCATGATCGTCCAACTTGAAATAATCGGTCAAATACAAAGTAATGAATCAAACAAAATCATATGGAATATTTGTTTTTGGGCTAGGCCCTCGCGCCTTCCCCTCTCCCGTCGCCTTCGGCACAGGCGAGGAGAAATTAAGGTACTTCTCAGTTCTGCTGGTTCTCGTCCCCTGTTCTTTGTTCTTGGTCTCTTGTTCCTTGGTTCTCTCGTTCGGTAGGTTCTAGGTTCTAGGTTCTAGGTTCTTCTTAAACTTCCCATACATACGGAAACAAAAAGATCGCCGCCGCCGTCATCGCCACCGCGTACGCGCCGAGGCCCTGGATCTGCGGAAGCGCCGCGCTCCAAGGCGCGCCGGTCAGCGCCTGCTCGGTCGCCGTGATCGCGATCACCAGCATCGGAAAGACCACCGGAAACGCCAGCACCGCGAAGAGTGCCGAGCGCGCCGAGGCTTTGGCTATGATCGCGGCGATCAGCGTGATCGTCGTCGAAAGGCCGAGGCCACCCAGCGCCAGCGTCAGCGCAAACATCGCGATATTGGCGATGCGCACATTCATGAACAGGCTCAGCAGCAGCGTCACGACAACGCTCAGACCCGCCAGCAGCAGCAGGTTCAAGAGCCATTTGCCGACAAAGACCGCCAGCGGTGGTGCGTTCAAGCGCAAAAACGTCGCAGTCTGCGCCTCTTCCTCCTGGATAAACGCGCGGCCCAGTCCGGTCAGCGCCGAGAAAAACAGCGCGATCCAGAGCAGCGTTGCGTTGGTCGCCGGAGTGACAGGATCGCGGGGTGAGAGGCGCGGGCCGAGATAAAAGCTGACCACCAGCACGACCGTGAGCGCAAAGACCGCCAGCGCGTTGAGCGCATAGCGCGTGCGCAGCTCGCTCCGCACATCCTTGCGCAAGACCGCCCAGGCAGCGCGCTGAAATGAGCCGAATGATCCAGCGGCGCGCTCATCTGATTGTACGGATGGCACAGGTCGTTTGATCTCTTCTGCCACGACTACGCCTCGCCCAGCGCCAGCACCAGATCGCCGTAGCGCAGATCTCGTCGATCGTTGGTGGCGATCACGGTTATGCCGCGTCGTCGCTGCGCCTCCACCACCCGATCGACCAGCGCAATGCCCGCCGCGTCAAGATTGGTAGTCGGCTCGTCCAGCAGCAGCACCGCCGGCCGGTGTAGCAAGGCCAGCGCATAGCGCAGCCGCTGCTGCATACCAGACGAAAAACTGGCGACAAACTCATCGCCACGACCGTCCAGCCCAACCTCGGCCAGCGTCGTCTCAAGCAGCTGCCGGTCGTAGCCTAGGCCGCGCACATCGGCGACAAACGCAAGATGTTCATGTGCGGTTAGCTCGCGATAAAGCTGAATATCCGCTCCAACCATGCCGATCACAGCGTGCGCCTCGTAGGGCCGGTACTGCACACCGCCGATCGTGTAGATGATCGAGCCGCTGCTTGGCTGCTGGATGCCGGCAAGCAGGCGCAGCAGCGTCGACTTGCCGATACCGTTATGTCCAGTCACCAGCAGCACGTCGCCTGTCGATAGCTCGGCGGCAATATGATGCAGCACACGGCGCGAGTTATACCATTTACTCACGCCGGCAAGCACAAGCTGGTCAGATGACGCGTCCACTGACTGATATTGTAGCATACCGACTTGGCGTGTCAAAAGCACAAGCCGTCGATTCATATCGGGAGTGTAAAGTGTTTTTAGCTCAGTTCACGATCCGAATCGATTGGGGATGGAGGTTGTAGCCCGATCTCAGGCAATCCGATCGATCGTGCTGGGCGTGGTGCTGACAACAGGAACCGGCAGCTCTAGCGTGGGCAGTGGCAGCCGCTCGCCGCACTCAGGCGATGCTTGAGCTTCTGGCCGTACAACGGGCTGCGATTGGGGTGTCGCTTCCAGCAACACAGCGGGCTGCGGATGAGCCGGCGCTTCCGGCTGCGCGGCTGGCTCGGGCTGAGAGGCAGGCTCCGGCTGCGCGCTGGGAGGCAGCAATTGTTCGCGGGGACTGCGGAGGAAGGTGATCAATTGCTCGTGGAACCGGTCGGGCTGATCGACCCAAGGAAAGTGGCGCGAGCCCTCGATCGAGAACTGGCGCAGATAGGGCGAGGTGTGCAGCGCCCGGCGGATCACCTCGATCTGCGTCGGCATCACAATATCGTCGTGGGTGCCGTGCAGCACCAGCGAAGGAACGCGCAGACGCGGCAGATCCGGCCGCAGGTCGGTGCGCATCATCGAGCGAACCGAGGTGCGGATACTGTCGGCGGTGGGCTTGACGCTATCCTCAAGAATTTCAAGCATCGCCTGCTCGTCAGCCTCGGCCAAAAAATAGCGGAAGAGCCATTTTGTCAGACTCGGCAGCGCGTCCATGCCCCGCGCGATCGGACGAAACGCGGTCAGCTTGAGCAGCAGCGCCAGCGACGAGCCCACGATCGGCGCGCCAACCGTGACCACACGCTCGATGCGATTAGGGTGCTCGATCGCAATCTTGAGCGCGACCATCCCGCCCATCGAGTGACCGACCAGCGCGACCTGGTCGATGCCCAGCTCATCCAGAAAACGAATCACCTGCTCGGCATAGGCGCTGATCGACGGCTCGATATTGCGCTGGTGCGTATCGCCGAAACCGATCAGATCGAAGGCGTAGGTGCGAAAATGCGTGGAGGCAACTTCCATCGAGGGCAGCCAGTAGCGCCAGGAGCCGAGCCAGCCGTGCAAAAACAACACCGGCCGGCCCTTGCCAAAGACCTCGTAGTGAACAGCTTGTTTATCGATATAGACAACGCTCATGCGAGGTCCTTTGTGTTGACAACATCAGGTTAGACTTGTGACGCGAGCGGATCAGGCAGCGCGGTGATCGACCTTGAGCACACTGCCGACCTGCGCCCGCAGCGACGCTAGATTGGTCTCGCGTTCGATCACGGAGCGCCGCAGCTTCCACTGCAAGCTGGCGATCTCATCGGCAATCGAGCGCAGGCTTTGCATCTCGCTTTCCAGTGACTCGACGATGCGATCCACCGCGACGGCCGGCTGGGCCTGTTGAACGACGAGCGCCTGGTTCAGCACCGCGATCCGATCCTGCATCGTCGCGAGCAATCCTACCAGATTACTCCAGCTTTCGCTGTCGGCGACGCGCTGCTGGTGCTGGGCCTGGCCCCGGTTCTCAAACCACTCGCCGAGCTGGCCTTGCAGCGCCTCGATGCGATTCTGGAGCTGCGGCAGTCCGGTCGCCTGCGCAATCTCGTCGGGCGAAATCGCGAGCTTGGCCGTGGTCTCCTGGCTGGCGATCTGGCCGATCTGATCGTGCATGTAGGCGATCGAGCTGCCGATCTGTGCCTGCCGCAGCGTGACGGCCTCTTGCTCGCTGAGCACGTCGAGCAGCATCTCGCGCAGCCGCGCCGCTTCGTCCGAGGCCCGCGACTCCTGGCGGGACATGATGCGCGGCATCATCACGATCAGGCCAAACAGCAGCAGCACATTGAGCACAATTGCCGCAACAATAAAATAAGGAATGTAGTCTTGCATGGACCAGTGCCTCCGTCGGTGCCAGTATGAGTCAAACCTGTCTGAGGTAGTTATCAACACTGGCATTATAGAAAGCCGAGAGAAGGCTGGTCAACGTTGCAATGACGGTAGCGATTACATCTCCATTACAGGGCTATAATGCCTTTATGCAACGGATTTTAATCGTCGACGACGAACGAACTATCGTCCAGATCGTAGAGCAGCGGCTGCGTCGCGACGGCTTTGATGTGCTCAGCGCGAGTACCGGCGCGACCGCTCTGGCGACGCTCCGCCAGCACCAGCCGGCGGCGGTATTGCTTGATATTGGCCTGCCCGATATCGACGGCTTCGAGGTGCTGCGACGCCTGCGCGCCGAAGGCTTCAACGTGCCGGTGATTATGCTCACCGCGCGCGGCGAAGAGGTCGATCGGGTGGTTGGGCTGGAGCTTGGCGCCGACGATTATGTCGTCAAGCCGTTCTCGCCCCGTGAGCTGGTGGCGCGAGTCCGCGCCTTGCTGCGACGCACCGCTGAGGCCGCCGAGCTACGAGCCCAGCTTCAGCCAGCCCAGCCGCCTAGCGGCGCGCTCCACATCGATACCAAGCACCGCATCGCCCACTTCTACGGCCAGACGCTGGACCTGCGACCACGCGAGTTCGATCTGCTGGCGCTGCTGGCGACGCATCCCGGCCAGGTATGGACACGCGAGGCGCTGCTGCGCCAGGTCTGGGGCACCGACCAGCATATCGATGCGCGCACCGTCGATGTTCATGTGCGACGGCTGCGCGCCAAGCTGGCCGCGATCACTGCCGAGTCGGAGCCGATCCAGACCGAGTGGGGCATCGGCTACCGCTGGATCGAGCCTTAGATCGAGCCCTAGATCAAGCCTTAGACCGTTGGCGTGGGCACCGTAGCGACAACACGTGTGCCGCGACCGGGCGCGCTCTCGACGCCAAGCTGGCCATGCAGCAGCGTCTCGATCTGCTGGCGCATCACCGCAAAGCCCATCGCGGGACGGCCAGGACGCTCGGCCATCGCCTCCGCGATATTGAAGCCGGTACCATCGTCCTCGACCATCAGCTGTGCCTGGTTGCCGAACGCATCCAGAACCACGCGCGCGGTGCTGGCGTTGGCGTGCTTGGACACGTTGTTGAGCGCCTCCTGCACAAAGCGGAAGAGCGCAACCTCGTAGTGGCGCGGGAAGCGATTATCCATGTTCTGCACCGCGACCGAGATCTCAAGGCCGTACTTCTCGCCGAAATCCTGGGCGTAGCGCCGCAGCGTCGGCACGAGGCCAAGATCGTCGAGAATCATCGGGCGCAGATCGAAGATGAAGCGGCGGGTATCCTGGAGCGTGGTATTGATCGCTTTCTTGAGCGAGGCCAGCTCGGCGCGGGCCTGCGTGACATCGCGATCGACGAGGCGCTCGCAGATTTCGGCGCGCAGAATCAGATTCGACAAGGTCTGGGCCGGGCCGTCGTGCATCTGGAGCGAGATCCGCAGGCGCTCTTTCTCCTGGGCCTGGATCACCTCGCTGATCAGCGCGTCGTTGACGGGGTTGGTGTTGGCGGGATTGGCCGTAGCAATATCGCGGAAACTTTCTTCGACGGGAGTAAGCACGTTGAGCAGCGCGGCCAGCTCTTCCTGACGGCTGCGCGTGCGCTGCTGCTTGGCCTGTAGCTGCTCTACCTGGCCGCGTACGGAAGCCAGGCGCACCTGAACTTCCTGGACCATCGTGTAGACGTTGCGAATATCATCTTTCGAGAAGCGATCGATATTTGCCTGCAAGTTGCGCAGCTGGCTCGAAGCGCTCAGATCGCGCTGGGCTAGCTTTTCAGCCTCGGTCTGGGTCTGGCGCAGCAGCCGCTCGATCTCATCGATCTCACGCCGATTACGCTCTTGCTCCTGGCGATATTGCTCGCGCAGCTCCTGTAACTGCTCAGCAACCGTGCTCGTATCGACCACAAAAAACCTCGCTTTGGGAAATGGTGCCGAATGGGCTTCATTATAGCCAGCGCGCGGTTTTCTGTCGCTACTACAGTTGGGCGTCTGGTCCTATGTTGGGCTAAACGTTGTGGGCAGGGCCGAAAGGGTGACTCCCACGGTTGACCTGCCCGCTCCACGTTTTTATACTGCCAGCACGGCGCTACATCGACGCTACATCGATGCTACATTAGGCCCAGCCGCAGCTTGACGACGTTGAGCAGCGCCTCAAAAACGATCTGCTTGCTCATCTTGGACGCGCCGACGCGGCGATCGGGAAAGATGATCGGCACTTCGCCGACGCGCAGCCCGGCCTGGCGCACGCGATACGCCATCTCGATCTGGAACGAGTAGCCGTTGGAGCGAATGCGATCCAGGTTGATCGCTTCCAGGGCCGCGCTCCGGTAGCAGCGGTAGCCGCCGGTCATATCCGAGAGCGGCAGGCCCAGGATCAGCCGGGCGTAGATGTTGCCGCCGCGACTGATCAACTGGCGGCCGATGCCCCAGTCAGTGGTGCCGCCGCCGGCCACGTAGCGCGAGCCGATCACGAGATCGTAGGCGCTCTCGGCGGCGTGCAGCAGATCAGGCAGATAGCGCGGATCGTGCGAAAAGTCGGCGTCCATCTCAAAGATGAACTCCGCACCACGGGCCAGCGCGTAGCGAAATCCGGCGACATAGGCCGTGCCAAGGCCCTGCTTGCCGGCTCGACGAATCAGATGCACGCGTGGATTCTGCTCGACTTCGGCGGCGACCACATCGCTCGTGCCGTCGGGCGAGCCGTCGTCCACGACCAGCACGCTTAGCTCAGGATAGTCCAGAACACGAGGCAGCAGCGCCTGAATATTTTCCCGCTCGTTGTATGTAGGAATAATCACCAATGCAGGAGTGATGAGAGGCCGTAGGTCCGAGGTATCCGCCGTTGGAACGTGGACCGGCGCTATGTCGATCGCCATCAAGTACTTTCCTTCCGACTGCGTCGAAACACGCTACGCAAAGAGCATCCAAAAGAAAGCTCATTGTAGCACATGCTTTTGCGGGTTTTAGCTGACAACGCTGTATGCGCCTTAGCGCTCTAGCAGGAAACGGGCCAACTTTATGGATCGTACGCAACAATCGTCTGCCTGGCCTTCGATCGACCAGATCTGGGTGCTGGCGCTGGTCGCGCTGATCGCGCTGAAGGTGCAGCTCACACCGATCATGCCCAACGATTTCTGGTGGCACATGGCGACCGGACGCATTATCGCGCAGACGGGCGGCGTTCCCGGAGCGGATCAGTTTTCGTACACGCAGAGCAACCAGGCATACTATAACCAGCCCTGGCTGGCGCAGCTGCTGATGTATGGCGGCTACGAGCTGGGCGGCGCGGCGCTGCTGGTGTTCGTGCAGACGCTGCTGCTCGGCGGCTCGTTTGCGCTGCTCTACGCGATCTGCCGTCGTGAGGGCGCGGGCGTGCGCGTGGCGGTGATGTGTACGCTGCTCGGCGCGCTGGTGGCGATGGACAACTGGCAGATTCGGCCGCAGACCTACGCGGTGCCGCTGTGCATCGCGACGCTGGGCGTGCTGCTGGCCTGGCGACGCAGTGGAAACGCGCCGCTGTGGGCCTTGCCGCTGATCATGCTGATCTGGGCTAATCTCCACGGCACGTTTACGCTGCTGCTGGCGCTGTGCGGCATGGTCTGGCTGGGCGCGATCGGGGAGCGGCTGTGGTTTGCCCGGAGGGCGCCCGGAAAGCGGAGCTGGGGCGAGATCCGTGCGCTGACGCTGTGGAGCGCGGCGGCGCTGCTGGCCACGCTGGCGAATCCACGCGGCATCGGCATCTGGGGCTACGTGGCCGGGCTGCTGACCAATCGCTCGGTCGGCAACCTGGTGACGGAGTGGGCCTCGCCGTTCCGCGTGATCGGCGAGCCGATGACCTGGATCTTTTTCGCGGTCTTCGCGGGCGTTGTAGCGATTCTGGTGTGGCGGCGGCGCTACGTGCGGCTGACGGATCTGCTGGTGCTGCTGCCGTTTAGCGCGCTGGCCTTTCAATCGGTGCGCAACATCCTGTGGCTGGGCATCGTCGCCGCGCCGATCTGCGCCCGGCTGCTGAGCGCTGCGCCACGGCCGGCCACGCAGCGAACCGGCGGCGTCGTGGTGATGAATCGCCTGATCGCGGCGCTGCTGGCGCTGATGGTGCTCGCCACGCTGCCTTGGTGGAAGAGCGCGCTGGATCTGCCGCCGGCCGTCGGCAACCTGATCAGCGTCGAAACACCCGTCGCAGCGACTGACGAGCTGCGGTCGCGTGGACTGCATCCGCAGCGGCTGTTTCATGAGCTGGGCTTCGGATCGTATTTAATCTGGTCGGCGCAGGACCTGCGGGTGTTTATCGATCCGCGCATCGAGCTGTATCCCTAC
>DASWTW010000050.1:0-2608 GCA_036401895.1 Herpetosiphonaceae bacterium
CGCCTCTGGGTTGGTGGTGGGCTGCCGGCGGATCGGCTCCGCATCGGCCAGGAGATCGACCACCGCGCCGGCGAACCAGGGCGTCACCGCGTCGGCGGGCGTGGCCTGGTGGGTCAGCAGCAAGTTGACCTGCGCATCCGCGACCATAAACTGGAGCCGTTCGCTGGGATAGTTCGGATCAAGCGGCACATAGGCGCATCCCGCTTTGAGCACGCCCAGCACGCCCACGATCAGCTCCACCGAGCGCGCCAGGCACAGGCCGATGCGCTCCTCAGGCCTCACGCCCCGCGCCAGCAGGTGATGCGCCAGCTGGTTGGCGCGCTCGTTCAGCTCCCGGTAGCTCAGCTGCGCGCCCTCGTGTACCAGCGCGGTCGCGTCGGGCGTGCGCGCGGCCTGCACCTCGAACAGTTGATGAATGCAGACGTGCTCAGTCGGGGGCCTAGGCGTCTCGTTCCAGGCCAGGATCTGCTGACGCTCGGTGGCGGTCAGCAGCGGCAGCGCAGCGATCGGTTGGTCGAGATCGACGGCGATCGCTTCGAGCAGCGTCTGGTAGTGGCCCAGCAGCCGATCGATCGTGGTAGCCGCGAAGAGATCGGTCTTGTACTCGGCCATCACCCGCAGCCCCTCGATCGTGTCGTTCAGCGACAGCGTCAGATCGAACTTGGCCGCGCCTTTGTCCACGCGCTCAAACGCTACCTCTAGCTCGCGCTGTCCGTGATCCGCGATCGGCATGTTCTGTAGGATGAACATCACCTGGAAGATCGGCGTGTGGGCGCGATCGCGCGGTGGCCGCAGCTCCTCCACGAGCTGCTCGAAGGGCACGTTCTGATGCGCGTAGGCTTCCAGCGTCGTCTCGCGCACCTGGTGCAGCAGCCCGCGGAACGAGCCATTCCCCGACAGATCGGCGCGCAGCACGAGCGTGTTGAGGAAGAAGCCTACCAGCGGCTCAAGATCCACAAACGCGCGGTTGGCGATCGGCGACCCGACAAGCAGATCGGTCTGGCCAGTGTAGCGGAAGAGCAGGACATAAAAGGCCGCCAGCAGCGTCATAAAGAGCGTCGCGCCCTCCGTCTGGCTGAGAGCATGGAGGCGCCGGCTCAGCGCCGCCGGGAAAAGTTGCTCACGGAAGGAGCCCTCATGAGTCATCACGGGCGGTCGCGGGTAGTCGGTGGGCAGCTCAAGCACGGGTAGGCTGCCGTCAAGCTGGCGCTGCCAGTAGCTGAGCTGCTGCTGGAGCACATCGCCCTGGAGCCACGCGCGCTGCCAGATCGCGAAATCGGCATACTGGATCGGCAGCTCGTGGAGTGGCACGGGCTGATCTTTGACGAATGCTTCATAGAGCAGAGTCAGCTCGCGCAAAAATACGCCGATCGACCAGCCGTCAAAAATGATGTGGTGGATCGTCAGCAGAAACAGGTGCTCGTGCGGGCTGAGGCGGAGCAGGTCCATACGAAGGAGCGGGCCGGTGGCGAGATCGAAGCGCTGCTGGCTGTGCCGGGCGATATGCTGCTGAAGGGCGCCGTGCTGCTCGTCGTGGGGCAGCGAGCTCAGGTCGATCATGGACAACGGCAGGTTGAGCGCCGGCGCGATGATCTGGCGCGGCTGACCATCGACTACTTGAAAGGTCGTGCGCAGCGCCTCGTGACGTTGCAGGATCTCGTTCAGGCTGCGCTCGAAGGCAGCGACCTGCAAATCACCTTTGACTCGCGCGGCAAACAACAGGTTGTACGCTGGATTGCCAGGCTCCCACTGATCGAGAAACCACAGGCGTTCCTGGGCGAACGAGAGCGGAATCTCAGCCTGGGGATCGCGGCGCGGAATCACCTGTCGATCATCGATTGTGCCTTCTTCTTCAAGCAGATACGCGAGTAGCTCAAACTCCTCGGCTGAGAACTCAGTGGTAGACGTCATCCCGTCGCTTTGCATATCGAATGCCTCTCCTCGTTCTTCTTCAGCTGGAGCATATGGGCGTCACTCCTCCTGTGACATGCTCCAATCACGCTCAAGCGTGATCGCGATCTTGCTGATACACCAGGCCGTCCTCAATGACAGCCAAACAACGCCCAATTTAGTGCACATCACGATCTTTGCGTTTTTGCTCTAACAGCCGCTGCCGCGCCTCATCCGAGAGGCTGTGGATGTGCAGGAGGGTTCGGGCAATCTTTTCAGCCTTGCCCGGCTGCGCTTCGTTGGCAACTACAAGCTCAGCCAGGGTCGCCACTGTCGGGGCCTGGTACACGCTGCGTAGCGTCAGGTTGACGTGAAAGGTTGCACGCACACGGGCGAGAATCTGGCTAGCTTTAAGCGAGTGTCCGCCAAGCTCAAAAAAGTTATCTTCTACGCCAATCGGCTCGCGCCCCAGCACCGCGCTCCATAGCATCGCCAGCACCGCTTCGACGGGTGTGCGCGGCAGCACCAGACTACGCGTGGGCGCTGGCTGCTCGGGCACAGGTAGCGCTTTGCGGTCGATTTTGCCGTTGGGCGTGCGTGGCAGCGCGTCGAGCACCACAAAAGTAGCCGGGATCATGTACTCGGGTAGGTGCTCGGCGAGGTGAGAACGGAGAGCAGGGATCAGGCCCTCACCCCCTCGGTCCCCGTTCCCCCAACT
>DASWTW010000051.1:0-4592 GCA_036401895.1 Herpetosiphonaceae bacterium
GCGCTTCGTGTGGGCGGGGCTGGAGCAGCCGCTGCAAGTGGTGCAGCCGCAGGTGGCGCTGCCGTGGCGCGTCGAGGACTGGCGCGCGGTGCCCACCGCTGAGTATGAGCTCCGCTTCGCCGCCTTCTTGCACGCCGATCGCCAGCAAGGTATCGATCCGGCTCAGGCTCCGCTGATGCGGCTGGCGCTGTTCCGGATTGCGGACGAAGTGTATCGCTTTGTGTGGACGCAGCATCACCTGTTGCTGGATGGCTGGTCGCTGCCGCTGGTGCTGAATGAGGTCTTCACTACCTATGAGGCGCTGGTGGCGGGACAGGAGTTGCAACGGACGCCGCCGCGTCCGTATCGCGACTACATCGCGTGGCTCCAGCAGCAGGATCTCGGGCAGGCGGAAGCCTTCTGGCGGCGCACGCTGGCCGGCGTAACCGCTCCCACGCCGCTCGCAGTCGATCGGACTGCCGAGGAAGGGCTGACTGCCAGCCGCTACGTCGAGCAGCGCCAGCAGCTCTCGCAGGAAACGACGGCGGCGCTGAATGCTTTAGCGCGGCAGCACGGGCTGACGTTGAACACGGTGGTGCAAGGCGCGTGGGCGCTGCTGCTCAGTCGTTACAGCGGCGAGCGCGATGTGCTCTTCGGCGCGACGGTTTCCGGGCGACCCGCCGAGCTGACCGGCGTCGAGCGCATGGTCGGTCTCTTCATCAACACTGTGCCTGTGCGCGTCACCATCGCGCCTGACGCCGTGCTCTTCGCCTGGCTCACCGAGATCCAGGCCCAGCAGGCCGAGCAGCGCCAGTACGAGTGGAGCCCGCTGGTAGAAGTCCAGGGCTGGAGCGAGATCCCGCGCGGCCAGTCGCTCTTTGACAGCCTCGTGATCTTCGAGAACTATCCGATCCAGGATGCCGTGGTCGCCCGCCGCGAGGCCAGTCTGCGCATGGAGCATGCGCGCGGCGTGGAGCAGAGCAACTATCCGCTCAACATCGCCGTGGTGCCCAGTGCCGAGCTGGAGATTCTGATCAGCTATAACAGCGCTCGCTTCGACGATGCGGCGATCACGCGCATGCTGGGCCATCTCCAAACGCTGTTGAGCAGCATGGCGGCCGATCCGGGACAGCGCCTGGCTGATCTGTCGCTGCTGACCGCCGCCGAGCATCAGCAGCTGGACGCGTGGAACGCGACGGCGCAGCCCTACGCGCAGGAGCGACCGGTCCACGAGCTGCTCGCGCAGCAGGCCGCACGCACGCCCGAGGCGACGGCGCTGATCTGTGGAGCGGAGCAGCTCAGCTACGCGGCGCTGGACGCGCGCGCCAATCAGCTGGCGCAGCACCTCCAAACACTGAGTGTCGGACCCGAGACGCGGGTGGCGCTGTTCCTGGATCGCTCACTGGAGCTGGTGGTGGCGCTGCTGGCGGTGTGGAAAGCGGGCGGCGCGTATGTGCCGATCGACCCCAGCTATCCCGCCGAGCGTGTCGCCTTTATTCTTGACGACGCCCAGCCGGTGGTCGTGCTGACCCAGCCGCATCTCGAAGCGACGCTGCCTGCGAGTAGCGCGCAGCTGGTGCTGCTGGATGCAGACGCCGCCGTGATCGCCGCGCAGCCGGTGACACCGCCGGTGAGCGGGGTCGGGCTGGCGAATCTGGCGTACTTGATCTACACGTCGGGCACGACGGGCACGCCGAAAGCGGTAGCGGTGGAGCACGGCCAGCTGTGGCAGGTGCTGCACGCCAGCCAGACGACGTTTGGCTACCGCACGACGGACGTGCAGCCGTGGCTGGCCTCGGTGGCCTTCGACATCGCGGCGTTCGAAGTGTTCAACCCCTTGATCGCGGGTGGCACGGTGGTGATCCAGAGCCAGGCGCAGATCCTGGACCTACCGCAGCTGGTGGAGGATCTCCAAGGCTGGACGCTGCTGCACGCGGTGCCGAGCTTACTGCGTGAGATCGTGGCGCAGGCGCGGCAGACCGATACACCCAACGCCTTTGCGGGATTGCGGCGGATCTGGGTGGGTGGCGATGCGGTGCCGCCGGAGCTGCTGGCGGATGCGCGTTCCGTCTTCCCACAGGCGGAACTGGTCGTGCTCTATGGACCGACGGAAGGCACGATCATCTGCGCCTGCCACGTGGTCGATCCCGCGCAGCTGCCCACGCGCCAGCTGATCGGTCGCCCGCTGCCCAACGCCCAGCTCCGCCTGTATGATGCCCATGGCCAGTTGGTGCCGGTCGGTGTGGCCGGCGAGCTGTACCTCGGTGGCGGGAGCGTGACGCGCGGCTATCTCCATCGGCCCGAGCTGACCGCCGAGAAGTTCGTGACGATCGAGGGTCAGCGCTGGTATCGTACCGGCGACGTGGCACGGCGCCTGCCCGATGGCACGCTCGAATTCCTCGGCCGTACGGATAGCCAGGTCAAGATCCGCGGCTATCGCATCGAAGTCGGTGAGGTCGAAGCCACCCTGGCGCAGCACGAGGCAGTGCGCGAGGCCGTCGTGCTGGTACGTACAGATGTGCCGGGCGATGTGCGGATGGTCGCCTATGTTGTGCCGCACCCTGAGCATATTGCCGGGCTGGGCGATCTGCGAGACTTCCTGCTGAACAAGCTGCCGGCCTACATGGTGCCTAGCGCCTTTGTGGTGCTGCCGGCACTGCCGCTGACGCCGCACGGCAAAGTCGATCGTAAAGCGCTGCCCGCGCCGGAGCAGACTCAGGCTGAGCAGGATGATCGCTATGTTGCGCCGCGCACGCCCGTCGAAGATGTGCTCGCCAGCATCTGGGCCGATGTCCTGCGCCGTGAGCGCGTCGGCATTCTCGACAGCTTCTTCGATCTGGGCGGTCACTCGCTGCTGGCAACGCAGCTGATCTCTCGGGTCCGCGCGGCGTTCCAGGTCGAGCTGCCGCTGCGCAGTTTGTTCGAGCTGCCGACCGTGGAGGGCCTGGCTCAGCAGATCGTGATGGCGCGGCAGGATATGGCGGGAGCGCTCGCCCCGGCGCTGGCTCCCGTCGGCCGCGACCACGCGCTGCCGCTATCGTTTGCCCAGCAGCGGCTCTGGTTCCTCAACCAGCTCGATCCCGGCAGCTCGGCCGATAACATGCCCGGCGCGTTGCGGCTCACCGGATCGCTGGATCGGGCGGCGCTGGAACACAGCCTGAATGAGATCGTGCGCCGCCATGAGACGCTGCGTACCACATTTGTTACGCATCAGGGCTTGCCGGTTCAGGTGATCGCGCCGGCGGCTCCGGTTGAGATCGCGCTGATCGATCTGCATGGATTGGCCGAGACCGAGCGCGATGCGGCGGTGCTTGAGTTTGCAACAGCTGAGGCGCGGCGGCCCTTTGATCTCCAGCGCGGCCCGCTGCTGCGCGCAATCCTGCTGACTCTGGGATCTGATGACCATGTGCTGCTGCTGACATTGCATCACATCATCGCCGACGGCTGGTCATGGGGCGTGCTCTTCCGCGAGCTGTCGGCGCTCTACGCAGCACACACGACCGGCGCGACGGCTGCGCTGCCGGAGCTGCCGATCCAGTACGCCGACTATGCCGTCTGGCAGCGCGACTGGCTCCAGGGTGACGTGTTGGAGGCGCAGCTCAACTACTGGCGCCAGCAGCTGTCCGATCTTGAGCCGCTCCAGCTGCCCACCGACCATCCGCGCCCGCCGGTTCCTTCGTCGAAGGGCAGCAGCCATAGCTTTACGCTGTCGCGCTCGCTGACCGACGCCTTGCTTGAGCTGAGCCGGCGCGAGGGCGTGACGCTGTTCATGACACTGCTTTCCTCCTGGCAGCTCTTGCTCAGCCGCTACAGCGGCCAGCACGACATCGCGGTGGGTACGCCGATCGCCAACCGCACCCGTGGCGAGACGGAGGATCTCATCGGCTGTTTCATCAACATGCTCGTGTTGCGCACCGACCTGACTGACTCGCTTTCCTTCCGCGAGGTGCTGGCGCGCGTGCGTGAGACAGCGCTGGGCGCCTACGCCCACCAGGATCTGCCCTTCGAGGAAGTAGTCGATGCGCTGCAACCGGCGCGCGACCTCAGCCGCCATCCGCTCTTCCAGGTTATGTTTGCGCTGCAAAACGTGTCGATGGCGCTGCCGAGCTTCCCCGGTCTGATGACCTCAGCGCTGTCGATCGACTTTGGCACGGCCAAGCTCGATCTCAGCCTGGCGATGGCCGAGACCAGCGCGGGGCTGTCTGGCGCGCTCGAATACAGCACCGACCTGTTCACGGCCGAGACGATCGAGCGGATGGTCGCGCACTTTGAGCTGCTACTGACAAGTGTTGTGGCGGATGCCGGACGTCGCGTGACGGAGCTTCCGCTCCTGCTCGCCGCCGAACGACAGCTGCTGCTCGACACGTGGAACGCGACGGCGCAGCCGTACGCCCAGGAACGGCTGGTCCACGAGCTCGTCGCGCAGCAGGCCGCACGCACGCCCGAGGCGACGGCGCTGATCTGCGGGGCGGATCGCCTGCGCTACGCGGCGCTGGACGCGCGCGCCAATCAGCTGGCGCAGCACCTCCAAACACTGAGTGTCGGACCCGAGACGCGGGTGGCGCTGTTCCTGGATCGCTCACTGGAGCTGGTGGTGGCGCTGCTGGGTGTGC
>DASWTW010000052.1:0-4250 GCA_036401895.1 Herpetosiphonaceae bacterium
GTGCTGGCCGAGGCCAGCGCGCAGGGCAACTTTGCGCTGCCGCCCGCGCTGCGGCTCATCATCATGGGTGGCGAGCAGGCCGATCTGGGGCGGCTGCGCCAGTGGCAGGCGCAGCACGGGGCGCGCGTACGGCTGGTCAACCTCTACGGTCCCACCGAGACCACGATCGCGGCGACGGCCGAGGTGGTACCCTTGGCGATCTCGGATACGCAGCCGGACACCGCGATCGGGCGCGGGCTGGGGAATCTCCAGGTGTACGTGTTGGACGCGCAGATGCAACCCGCGCCGGATGGAATCGCGGGCGAGCTGTACATCGGCGGGGCACAGCTGGCGCGCGGGTATCTCCACCAGCCCGGCAGCACGGCCGCTCGCTTCGTGCCGGACCCGTTCAGCAGGGAGCCAGGCGCGCGGCTGTACCGCACGGGCGACCGGGTGCGCGTGTGGCATGATGGACGGCTGTTGTTCCTGGGCCGGCTGGATCAGCAGGTCAAGCTGCGCGGCTACCGGATCGAGCTGGGTGAGATCGCGGCGGTGCTGCGCGCGCATGGGGCCGTGCGTGAGGCCGTCGTCGTCGTGCGTGACGAGCAGCTGGTCGCGTATGTTGTAGAAGAACCCAGCACCCTGTACCCAGCACCTAACGAGAGCCAAGCCGGCCCCTCCCTTGGTGCTCGGTTCTCGGTGCTCGGTTCTGCGTTGCGTGCCTTCCTCGCCGAGCGCTTGCCGGCCTACATGCTGCCGGCGGCGATTGTGGTGCTCGACGCGCTGCCGCTGACCGCGAACGACAAGCTCGACCGCGCGGCGCTGCCCGCGCCCACCGCGGCGGCGTTTGCGGTGCAGCAGGCGCTGGTAGCACCGCGCGATGAGGTGGAGCGGTGGCTGGCGCAGCTCTGGGCCGAGCTGCTGGGACGGCAGGAGGTTGGCGTCACCGACAACTTCTTCGCCCTGGGAGGCCATTCGCTGCTGGCAGTGCGGCTGCTGGCTCAGATCCAGCAGCAGATCGGCCGGGCGATCCCGCTGGTCACGCTGGTTCAGTCCCCGACGATCGCGCAATTAGCAGCTCACCTGCGCGAGCAGCGCGCCGACGGGCCGTGGTCGCCGCTGGTGCCGCTCCAGGCCCAAGGCCAGCAACGCCCGCTCTTCCTCGTCCATCCGATCGGCGGGACGGTGCTGTGCTATGCGGAGCTGGCGCGGCTCCTGGGACCGGAGCAGCCGGTCTATGGTCTGCAAGCGTGGGGTATGGAGCCGGATCAAGTGCCGCATCAGTCGCTGGCGGCGATGGTGGATGACTACGTGGCCGCGATTCGTCAGGTCCAGCCCCACGGTCCCTACCGGCTCGGCGGCTGGTCGTTTGGCGGCGTGGTCGCCTTCGAGATCGCCGTCCAGCTTCAGCGGCAGGACGAGACCGTGGACCTGCTGGCGCTGATTGACAGCGGCCTGCCCGCACCCGACGAGGACGCCCCGGACGAGACCGCTATGCTGCTGGCATTTCTCCAGGACCTCGGGGGGACAATCGGCACCTCGCTGGGAATCACGCAGGCGGATCTCGCGCGGCTCACCGCCGATCAGCAGCTGGCGTATGTGCTGGCGCGGGCGCAGCAGCAAAAGGTTTTGCCCGCTGGCATGGATCGCGATCAGCTCCAGCGCCTCGCCGCGGTCTTTTCCGCCAACCTCAAACTGCTCGCAAGCTACCAGCCGACGCCGACGCCGCTGCCGGTAACGCTCCTGCTCGCGGAAGCAACAGCGCAGCATGTCGATCTGATGGCGGCGTGGCGTGCGCTGACGACGGTCGTCGCCGGGTACGTGGTGCCGGGTACACACTACACGCTGCTGCGGCCGCCGCACGTCCATATGCTTGCGGACTGGCTCGGCGCGCAGCTGTCTGCGGGATAGCTGCGCGCGTCAAGCCCCACGGCGCCACGCGCCACCAGCGGGATATGCGCCGTGATCACCAGGTCACCCGCCGCGACATGCACCACGATATACTGGTCGGCCACATCGCTGCCAGCTGGCACCTGCACCACGCGCACATTGCCGCGTGGTGCAGGTGCCAGCGCCCGGTTCGCCACCAAAGAGACGGGAATGCTTAGCCGCGCGGAGGCGCGAAATACCACCTCTTTCACGGCGCGGGGGCAGGCATCGGCATCAGTCCAGATCTGCATCGTTCACCTCATCACAGCGTATGAGACCGCCACTGGGTCCACCCTGCTGCACGAGATCACGCTCCTCTTACCGCTGCTCGGCCTTCAAATCCCGTAACAACCGCCCAAACACGGCTTGATAGGCGGCATACTCCGTCCACTGGCGGAAATCGCCAATATGCCGCCCGTCGCGCAACGCCGTGGCCCAGTCCTGCGTGGTGGTCAGCACCGCATCGTCCAGGCGCAGGGGATAGAGCACCGTGCGCCCTTCGCGTGCCTCGCGGGTGGTGGCTAAGTTCACCTCGTAGGCGACCCACGGGCTTATGACCGCTGCTGCGGAGAGCAGGAGCACCACTTTATCATGCAGCCGAATCGCCTCGTCAATGCCGCGCACAATCACGTCTCCCGGCATCAAATCTTGGGGTGCCAGCCAGCAGCGCACCCCCTTGGCTTGCAGGTCGGCATAGAGGCGTTCGGCGAGGGCTTGGTCCGTACTACTGTAGCTGATGAAACACGAGTAATAGTCGATCGGACGCTCGGCACCCACGAGGGAGCGGGCATATTCGATCATGCTATTGGGGACACCGCAGCCACGGAGAAATGGATCGGGGATGTCGCCGTGGGATTTGTAGAGGGTATCGATCCCGATGGTGCAGGGAGCACGATGGTGCACGGTATCTAAGCCCTGTACGCCCCGAAGATCGACATTTGCGAAGGTCGTTCCGCCGGCGAAAGCATGGTCGAGTCGACAGGCGTGCAGATCGGCCCCATCGAGAATGGCCCCCCAGAGACTCGCCTGCGCTAGCGAGGACTCTTGAAGATTGGCTTCTTGAAAGTTGGCTCTTTGCAAGTCACTCCCGCGCAGGTCGGCTCCCCGGAGGTTCGCCCCCATCAGGTTGGCCGTCGAGAGACGTGCCTCGATAAGCTTGACCCCTTAGAGATCGGCCTCAATGAGGTCAGCTTGCAAAAGGTTCGCCCCGGTAAGGTTTGCCGCTCGGAGAATCACCCAGTAGAGGATACCCCTAGTGAAGTCAACCCCTCTAAGATCAAGTTCACTCAAGTCCGCACGACTCAGGTTCGGCACGATATCAACATGCTCCTCCCGCCATTGATTCCACACATCAACACCCTGCCGCAAGATCGCGAGATGTTCCTCATTCGCCATGCCCGCCTCCTGCTCAATCACAACATCAGCATAGCATTGCTCTACAACCACCTCAGAGAACACCCTGCGAGGTAGCGCGGGGGTTCCCACCGTGCGCACGCAGCAGGCCCGCAGGCGGCAGCACGGTCAATCCTGGTGCGTTGTTCGGTGACGCTGATCCCGCTACGCTGTCTCGACCCGCCGATACCCACCCAGACCAGCTCGTCCAGCTGATCCGCCAGGGCGCGCAGCTCGTCCAGCGAGGTCAGGGTTGCAATGGCGTGTCCGCTGGGATTGGTGACGATGTAACCGTGGCCGGGATGGATCGTGTATGACTTTCTCACATCGACCCTGGCATAGTTTCATCACCTCATAGCCGTTGGACCCCTATCTCCCTGCGACCGCTGGTGGTATCATCCGTGGCGGCGTCCATCCCGCCGCGCCTTCTGGCTAGGAACGGCCTCTTCCTCCTGGCCCTGCTGCGCGTGAAACAGTTTCAATCTCCCATGGAGATTCAGCCTCATAGGAACGGTTGCAGATCGATCGACCCGAGCTAGGGTACTGAAAGTTTCAATCTCCCTCGGAGATTCAGCCTCATAGGAACTCCATCTGCGCACGTGCTGCGTCTTCACGGGCGATGTTTCAATCTCCCTCGGAGATCAGCCTCATAGGAACTCTCGTATGTTTGGAAGGGTGTCGAGCAGATAAGTTTCAATCTCCCTCGGAGATTCAGCCTCATAGGAACACCACATCATCGCGTCGTTCGACAAGTAGGGGATCTGTTTCAATCTCCCTCGGAGATTCAGCCTCATAGGAACTCGGCGAGCAAGCGCGCGGCCGCCAGGTCGTCGGCCAGGTTTCAATCTCCCTCGGAGATTCAGCCTCATAGGAACCCAAGCAGCTCGGCGTCTGGGCTGAAACAGGCGTGTTTCAATCTCCCTCGGAGATTCAGCCTCATAGGAACGTCG
>DASWTW010000053.1:0-23083 GCA_036401895.1 Herpetosiphonaceae bacterium
ACGCACTTGTGCGTCGGGCGCGGCGCTTGTGGAGCTAGGTGACAACTGGGGTTGTATCGGCGTACTTTTCGTAGAGCCGGTCCGTGACAGCCTGCTGGATGCGCTGGATGCTGGTGTAGATGTCGCGGTACGAAGTGTAGATCGGCGCGATGCCCAGGCGCAGATTGTCGGGCGCGCGAAAATCGGGCAGAACCTTGAGATCGTTGATCAGGGCCAGATCGATGCGCAGCCCCTCGGCGTGGCCGATCGAGACGTGCGATCCGCGCTGCCGGGCGTCGCGCGGTGTGTTGAGACTGAAGCCTAGCGGCGCCAGCAGCGCCTCCCACAGCCCGATCAGATACTCAGTCTGCGCGATCGACTTGGCGCGCAGGGCGTCCATGCCCGCCTCAAGCAGCAGATCGACGCCCGGCTCGATCAGCGCCAGCGAGACCAGCGGCTGCGTGCCGGTAAGAAAGCGGCGCAGGCTGTCGGCGGGCTGGTAGCTCATATCGAACTGAAACAGATCTTTGTGGCCCATCCAGCCCGAGATCGGGTTGCGCAGCTGCTCCTGAAGATCGCGGCGGATGTAGAGGAAGGCCGGCGCGCCGGGACCGCCGTTGAGATACTTGTAGGAGCAGCCGATCGCCAGATCGACGTTGGCCGCGTTGAGATCGACGGGCACCGCGCCGACCGAGTGGCTCAGATCCCACAGCACCAGCGCTCCCGCCGCATGAGCCGCCGCCGTAAGCTCGACCATGTCGTACAGGTAGCCGCTTTTGAAGACCGTATGCGAGAGCGTCAGCAGCGCGACGCGCTCGTCAAGCGCGGATTTGATCAGCTCAACCGGCCCATGCACACCATCCGGTGATGCGATCATGTCGATCTGATGCTGCCGATCCAGCAGATCGATCGCGCCCTGAAGGACGTAGAGATCCGACGGAAAGTTGAGATCGTCGGTGATGATCCGCGAGCGGCCTGGCTGGAAGCGCAGCGCGGCAACCGCCAGCTTGAACAGATTGATCGAGGTCGATTCCGCGACCAGCACCTCGTCGGGCTGCGCGCCGATCAGCCGCGCGATCTTAGCTCCGACGCGCTCCGGCAGCGTGAACCAGCCCTCGTTCCAGCCGCGAATCAGGCGCTCGCCCCACTGCTGGTTGACAAAATCGTTGGCGAGGGCCTGCGTTGCTTTAGGCAGCCGTCCTAGCGAGTTGCCATCCAGGTACAGCAGATCGGAATCGGCGATCACAAAGCGCTCACGAAAATGCGCCAGTGGATCGTCGCGATCTAGCTCGTCCGCGTAGGCTGGATCGGTTTGTACAAGCATAGCTATGTCCTTATTCCCCTTCCGCGCTGGCAGCGTGTGTACATCGGCTGTGACGCTGGATCAAACCATACTCGGCTACAGATGGGCGCGAATCGCCCACAGATCCGGCAGAAACGGCTTGATCGTCGCCGCCAGATATGGCACGCCGCTTGACCCGCCGGTTCCGTGCTTGATGCCGATGGTCCGCTCGACCATTTTAACATGGCGGTAGCGCCACTCCTGAAAGCCCTCGTCGATGTCCAGCAGCTGCTCACAGATCGTACTGACCAGCTGGTTATGCCGGTACACGTCGATCAGAATCTGCTGCACCTCTTCGGATGGCTCCAGCGGCTGAGTCACATCGCGGCTCAGCTGATGCTCGGGCACCGAGTAGCCGTTGAGATGCAGGTAGTATAAAAACGCGTCCCAGAGCGTCGGCTCGTCGTAGCGCTCCATGAGCCGCCGGCGACCGGGCATTTCTTCGGGAAAATGCTGCATGATGTTGGCGCGCTTATGGCCCAGCACAAACTCGATCTCGCGGAATTGCAGCGATTGAAAGCCGCTGGCCGACTCCAGGTAGCCGCGAAAAGAATTAAACTCCAGCGGCGTCATCGTTTCGAGCACGTCGATCTGCGCGACAATGGTTTTGAGAATCGCCAGAATCCGGCGCATGGTGCGCGATGCCTGACCTGTCTCGTTGCCGCGCAGTCGCTGCTGGAGATAATCGAACTCATGCAGCAGCTCTTTGAACCACAGCTCATAGACTTGATGAATGACGATGAACAACAGCTCGTCGTGCTCGGCGCCGTTGGTGCCTTCGCTGCGCGGCGTCTGGATCGAGAGCAGCTCGTCCACGCGGAGGTAGCTGCTATAGGTTAACGCTTTTGACATACCCTGCTCTTTCTCCAAAGCATCGCTGGGATGCAGTTATGTGCGGCCAGGCAAATCGTTTGCTACGTACTGCCAGCCTTACTCCGGCGCTGTGTATGCCGCGCGCCGCAGCCGATCGCGAACGGCCAGCCAGGACTCATCTTCCGGCACCGCCTCGACCAGAATCCGATCATACTGTAAAGCGTCGAGCTGCCGCAAGTAGGCGTACAAATCGTGGGCGTAGGCTTCAGGATCGTGGGCGGCCGGCTGCCAGAAGACGCGCGGATCCTCGATCGCGGCCGGCTGTCGGGCCAGCACTGCCACGCGCAGCCCCTGGTGCAGCAGCTCATCGATCGCCTGTAGCAGCGCGTCGCGCTCGACAATACTGGTGCGTGTCAGCGGCGCATAGTGACTGGCCAGCGTTCCGGGCGCGCGCGTTGTCGAGCGCTGCGGCTGTGCAACGGCAACGCCCAGCACATCGGCGAGCTGGCTTGCGGAGATGTGGCCGGGCCGCAGCAGCGCCGGCTGCTCGCCTGTCAGATCGACGATGCTGGACTCCACGCCCACGCGGCACGGCCCACCGTCGACGATCAGCGCCACGGCATCGCCCAGCTCTGACTGTACATGCTCAGCCAGCGTCGGGCTGATCCGCCCGAAGCGATTGGCCGATGGTGCGGCAATGCCGCCATTGAAGGCGTGCAGCAGCGCCCGCGCCACAGGATGATCCGGGATGCGCAGGCCAATGCTCTGCTGTCCGCCGGTGACGACATCGGGAACGTGCGCGGCTTTGGGCAGGATCATGGTGAGCGGACCGGGCCAGAAGCGCTCGGCCAGCTGCCAGGCCGCCGGTGGAATGTTCCGCGCCCAGTCGTTGAGCGCGGCTACGTCCGGTAGATGCACGATCAGCGGATGATCGGCGGGACGGCCTTTCGCGGCGAAGATCCGGCGGACTGCCGTCTCGTTGGCGGCATCCGCGCCCAGGCCATAGACCGTCTCCGTGGGAAAGGCAACCAGCTGGCCGTCACGCAGCGCCGCGACCGCTCGATCGAGCTGATTTGGTGAAATAATCATTATCTACCGCATACATAATCTGGTACAAAAACGCCGACGTTCAAGGCGTCGGCTGGTCTGGATAGATTGTAACATATTGCGGTCTACAGCTAGTGCAGGAGCAATTCCGCCGCCGTAGCGCCACGGTACCGCGAAGTTGTATGGTATAGAGCGATGTGCTAGGATCGGCGGGTCATGCCGAGCGTGCGATTGATGTCGCCTGCCACACAGCGGAGATGGCTCCTATGCATATTGAGCAATTTGAAGATCTCCAGGCAGAATTTCTGGCGCGCGTAAGCCAGGCAGTGTATTGTACGATGGCGACCGTCGATCATCAGAACCGTCCTCGACTGCGCGTTATGCATCCAATCTGGGAAGGACCGACCGGCTGGGTCATCTCGTGGCCGCAGTCATATAAGGCTAAACATCTGGCTCACAATCCGAGTGTCTCTCTGGCCTACATGCCGGATAAGGCGACGCCAGTCTATATCGATGGGATCGCCGAGTGGATGGATTCAGTCGAGGACAAGCAGCGGATCTGGGATCTGCACGTGGCAACGCCGGCGCCATTAGGATTTGATCCGCAGCCGCATTACGGGACTATCGATCACCCCTACTACGGTGTGCTGCGGATCACGCCGTGGCGGATTGAGCTTGCTAACTTGTATGGCGAGTCGTTGATCTGGCGACCGCAGCAGCGCTTGTAAAAGCGGGCTTAATCCATAATTACCACTTGTAGCGCGGGGTTTATCCTGCCTGGTTTACACCTCAAACGACAGCTGCGCCTGCGGCTCGTCGCTGGGCTGCAAGCTCTCCGGCATGCTGGTGATGGGCAGCCAGATCGTAAACGTGGAGCCTTCGTCGACGATCGACTGGAGGCCGACTCGTCCGCACATCAGCTCGGTCAGGCGGCGCACAATTGTCAGCCCTAGCCCGGTGCCGCTATACTGGCGAGTGGCCGAGCCGTCGATCTGATAGAACTCGCTCCAGATGCGTGAGTGCTCTTCGGGTGGAATGCCGATCCCGTTATCGCGCACGCTCAGCGCGATCCAGTTACCTGCCGCCAATCCTTCGAGCGGCAGCGCCGCGTACTTGAGTATTCCCGGTGTGCCATGCTCCAGGATGACGCCGATCTTGCCCTGCTGTGGCGTGAACTTAACCGCGTTCGAGAGCAGATTCAGCACGATCTGCCGCAGCCGGCCGCTATCGCCGTAGATCAGCGGCACATGAGTAATCTGCTGGATCGTCACCTGAAGCTGCTTGTTGGTGACCAGCGTCTCGATATTGCTGACCGCGCTCGACACGACCTCGTACAGCCGCACCGGCTCGGTGGCCATCTGCATGCGGCCCGCATCGATTTTGCTCAAGTCAAGAATGCCGTCGATCAGCTCGCGCAGATTATGCGCGTTGCGGCTAACCCGCTGAAGCTTGTCGCGCTGCTGCTCGTTGAGCGGATCGATCGTGGACTCAAGCATGAAATCGGTAAAGCCAATGATCGCGTTGAGGGGCGTGCGCAGCTCATGACTCATGGTCGCCAGGAACTCGGATTTGAGCCGCGCCGCTTCCAGCGCTTCGTCACGAGCGTAGGCCAGCTTCTCCTCGGCATGTTTGCGCTCGGCCAGCTCCTGCTGCGCGGTGGTGTAGAGCCGGGCGTTTTCCAGCGCGATCGATGCCAGCTCGGCAAAGCGCGTTAGAATCGCGATCTCTTCATCGCCAAAGCTACGCCCCTCTTCGATATGCGCCAGGCCCAGCACGCCGACGATCTGCGAGCCTGAGGTCAGCGGCACGCCCAGCATCGAGCGCAGCTCGTTCATACCCTCGTCGCGAATGCGCCAGAACCATTCCTGGTAGTTGTTGACGGTGAGCGGCTGCCCGGTGAGCCAGACCATCCCATCGACGCCCATACCTGGCCGCAGCGGCTGTCCGACGAATGGTCGGAAGATGCCGACGCCGACCTTGACCTCGCTCGCGCCGGTGTCGGGATCGCCCGAGTAGAGATAGCCGTGCTCGGTGCCGACCAGCGCGCCGGCGCGCACCACGATTGTTTCGAGCACGTCCTCGACCTCCAGGCGATTCATGACGGCCAGAGTTGTATCGTGCAGCGCGGCGAAATACTCGTTCTGCTGGCGCAGCGTCTCCTCGACCCGCTTACGCTCGGTAATATCGCGGGAAACGACCTGCGTGGCGGGTTTGCCGAGGTAGGTGGTGGGAATCGCCGCGATCTCGACATCGATGCTCTCGCCGTCAAGCCGCAGGAGCTTTTCTTCGATGATCTCAAGCGGATGTTTGACCTGCTGCGTCCAGGCTTCGGCGGTCAGGAGCGCGCGGCGAGTGGGATGTACCAGATCGCTAATTGGCCGACCCTCCAGCTCGCCGGGAGTGTTCGCGCCGTATAGTTTCACCGCCGCCGAGTTGACGTACACCAGAATTCCTTCGCTATAAACTGCGATCGGCTCCGGCGAATACTCGACCAGCCGCCGGTAGCGCTCTTCACTCTCACGCAGCGCCTGCTCCGCCTGACGGCGCGCGGTCACATCGTTGGCCAGAATCGCCTGTGCGGCGCGGCCCGCAAAGCTCAGCGCGTGCGACCGTATCTCGACGTCGATCAGCGAGCCGTCCTTTTTGCGGTGCTGCCAGATACCGGCCATCTGTGTTGTTCCGTCGGCCTGGATCTGTGGCTTGATCAGCACCGAGACGCCATGCTCGGGCAGCAGATCCGTGAGGCGCATCCGCAGAAACTCATCGCGGCTGTAGCCGTAGGTCCGCACCGCCTCCTCGTTAACTGTCAGAAAGGCTAGCGTCTCGTGATCATAGACCCACATCGGGTTGGGATTGCTTTCAAAAAGCAGCCGGTAGCGCTCTTCGCTCTCACGCAGCGCGGCCTCGACCCGCTTGTGCTCGGTAATATCTTGCCCAGCGCCAAGAATACGTGTCACGCGCCCCTGCTCGGCGTCCCACTGCGGCTGTCCATAGTTGCGAAGCCAGATCGCCTCGCCGTTCTTTTTGACGATCCGAAACTCCGCGATGTCGGCTTGGCCGCCAAGGAGCTTGCGCAGATGCAGCGCCAGCGTCTTGCGATCTTCGGTATGCGCCAGCGCCCGCCAGCCACCCTGAGCCAGCACAGCTTCGGGCGTGGTGAACTCGGTGATGCGATAAAAGGCGTCGGTGATCCACTCGATCTCCATGTCGCTGGTTGGGTCAATCACGACCGCGTACGTGAAATCGGAGGTGAGCTCGGAGACCACACGATAGCGCGCCTCGTTCTCGCGGAGCTTCGCCTCAGCCTGCTTATGCTCGGTCATATCGCGCAGCACGGCCATGCAGCCGATGCAGTAGCCGTAGCGGTTGCGCAGCGGTGTGAACGTTAGCTCATAGATGCGTGAATGATCGTCGACGCTCAGGGTGATGATCGTGCGCGAGTCGGGGCCGTCGTCGGTCTGGGGCAGCCTGTCGGCTAGCTCCGGCATCACCTCTGCCAGCGGTCGCCCGGTCACATCCTGGCGTGGCCACGAGAAGAAGTGCTCGGCAGCGGGGTTGAAGTCGATTATTCGTCGGTGGATGTCCAATACGATCACGCCCGCATACATGTTTTCAAAGATCGTGTCGCGGACAACGGGCAGGACTTCCAGCAGTCGGAAGCGGAATAAGCTCCAGCACAGCGCAATACCGGCCAGTGTGAAAACAAACGGCGTCAGATCAACATTGGTGATCCAGCTGCCGGCGGCGATATACCAGAAGTTGATCAGGATCGGCACGGTCACGCCGACCAGCAGCGCGCTGATCTGATGGCGATATTGTCGTGGTGCGCGCAGCATGGGCTTGATGATCAGCCAGGTGCCGGCCGCGACGAGAGCATAAGAATAGATCAGATGCAGCCAGAACCATGGGCCGTAGGTTACTGGCAGGCTGGTGACCAGAGCCGACGACGTGCTCATCCTGACGAAGCCGAGCGCCCGCCAGATCAGCTGGTGATTCAGCTCATAGGTCCAGGCCAGCGCCAGGGTGATCGTCGGTATGGTCAGCAGCAGTGCAATAGTACGCTGCGTGATCCAGCGCGAGTGTCCGCTGAAGCCGAGCGCGAACAACAGCCAGAGCGGCGGCGCAGTGACGAGACCAAGGTAGCCGATCTTGGCCCAGAGAATTTTGGTAGCCTGATCGGCACCGGCCAGCTGGAGCGCATGAGCCAACACAAGTTCGGCAACTGCGACCATGAAGATCGCGAAGGTTGCCGCACCGGGGGCTACACGCCGTCGCCAGGCGTAGACCGCGAATGCCACGGAGACGCCTACGGCAATCAATAAAAACAGCGCATATGGTGAGTATTGCCAATTCATACTGATCCTTGTGGCTGCGGAAGAGCTCTACTCACTGCGTATCGTGTCTGCTGCGGCATAAAACATATGCTCGTCTCTGAACTGATCGCTGGCTGTGCAGAGCCTGTATTGTCCGTGTTTTAGCCGCTCTCCGCAAGTACTTTTTCGCTATCCCTCCAATGTTGCGATGAATTGAGGCCCTAACCTTGCAGCGAGACGCCTGGTTGACTGACAGGTTTGTGTAACAGGATAAGGATCTTCCATGACAGCGCATAGTCATACCGACACCAGCAGACTCGTTCTGGATGCTGATCCTCAGGCGCTCACGCTGCCAAAGCTGCTACGCTCCCGGCAGCTGCGGCTTTTCTACGGCGATCTGCATAATCATACCGGCTTTTCCGATGGCACCGGACGGCCCGAAGATGCGCTCCGGCAGATGCGCGATCGCGGCCTGCACTTCGCGGCGATCACCGATCACGGCGAGTTTTTCGATCGTGATCGCGCGCAGATGGGGCAGTACTGGGCCGCCGTAGCCGCGCAGGCAGCGGCGCTCACCAGCGATGAGTTTGTCGCCATTCGCGGCTTTGAGTGGTCGTCGCCGCACCAGGGCCACAGCAATGTGTGGTGGTCGGCGGAGTACACCGGCTACCAGCAGACCGGCGACGACTCGATGGCGCAGTACTACGAGTGGCTGGCCGATCCGCGACCAACGCCGGGCAACAAGGTGCTGGCCGGGTTCAATCATCCGGGCCGCGAGGCTAGCTGCTTCGACGGCTGCATGTACCTGCCCGCGCTCGACGATCGGATGGTGACGCTTGAGTGCTTCAATCGCGATGATGATTACGGCGCGACTTTTTTCCGGGCGCTCGATAACGGCTGGCACGTCGGCGCGATCGGCGTCTCGGATCATCATGGCGACGACTGGGGCAGTCCTCAGTTGCCGCGCGCGGGCCTGCTGGCTTCTACGCTCAGCGCTGCGTCGATCCAGTCGGCGCTGCTTCAGCACCAGGTCTTTGCAACGCGCTCGCCCACGCTGTCGCTGCTGATGATGGGCAACGACGCACTGATGGGCGCTCGGCTCGCGCTGCCTGCCCGCGAGCCGCTGACGATCGGCGTGTGGTGCGACGATCCCGCTGCTCAGGGCCGAGTCGCCAGGCTAGAGCTGTGGACCAATGGCGGAGCGCTGGTGGACGCTCACGAGACCAATGGTCTACAGCAGGTGAGCTGGCGTGTCACGGTGCCGCCGCAGGAGCTGCGGGAGCAGTGGTTTGTGGTACGCGTGCTGCACGGCGGCGCGGTCGTCGGCTACAGCAGCCCGATCTGGGCTGCATGGCGTTGAGGGATGAGCTCGGCCCTGCGGGCAAACAAGGGAACAAAGGAACAAGGGAACAAAAAGAATCTTGATCGTGTGTTCCCTTGTTCTTGATTCAGGCCATCATCCCTGGCACTAACGTGCCATCCCCCTTCCCCGAACCTCGGCAAGCTTCTACACCCAGAGAGCACCCAGTTCTTGGCTCTTTTAGGTTCTTGGTTCTAGGTTCTAGGTTCTCGCTTAGGGAGCCATTCCCGATGCTTGCCAGGCTACGTTGGAGAGCTTGGCCTGTCCCGCGATCGAGGGATGGAAGTAGTCGCGCGTCGAAACATCGCTGGCCGTGAACACCGTGTTGAAGACGGCGTTGTTGTCGAAGCGGCACTGCGGATACTGCGCGCAGACCTGCTGAAGCACTGTGTTGAAGTCGATATTGCGCTGCCGCACCCGCTCACGCCGCGCCATATCTGTCTGGCTGGTCGAGCCGGGATTCGCCAGCATCGACTGGCAGATGTTCACGAGCGACCACGTGGCCCGCGCGGCGTAGTTGTTCTTGAGCACCGACCAGAGATTATAAACGTTCGGAATGCTCACGACATAGATACGCGCGTTCGGCGTGCCGCTGGCTAGCCGCTGCATGCCCTCCTGGAACTTTGCGCGGAACGCGTCCACCGAGGTCATCGACGACTCGCTCGACGTACACACATCGTTCGCGCCGATCAGGATCGTGACATACTCGACCTGAAACAGGTTGATCGCGCTGGCCATGTCGGGCAGATCTTGAACCTTCGCGCCGGTGCGAGCCAGATTGTAGTTCTTGTCCTTGATCGCGGGATTGTTCGCCAGGATGCGCAGGTACTGGCTCTGGACTGTCGAGTTCGAGCCGGTACTCCATGAGTTCGACGGAGCATCCAGGAAGGGATCGGAGCCCGTGTTGAACGCCCGCGTGATCGAGTCGCCGGTGGAGGCCATGGAGCTGGGATAGACCACGGCGGCGGTGGCGGATGGGCTGTGAGCTGCGATCAAGCCCAGGATGGCGGCTAGCAGGGCAAACAGGCGGGCGGACGGTGAGCGGAGTAGACGCGGAGTCATCGTACTCTCCCTTGAGTGATGGGGTTGGAAGGATCTGGTGTCCCTGGAGGGAATGGGTCGCCAGGCAGTGCGCGTATTGTAGAGGGAAAAGTTAAAAAAAGCAAAAATTGATCAACACATTTCCAGCCTGGCTTTCAAACGTGTGATCGCTTTGAGCAGGTGCTCACGATTTTTGGCAGTCTTTATCCACTTTGGCAATCTACTGACTGTACTGCTATTGGCCCATCCTGACTGCGGATGATAGTCGCGCTCGCGCAACGGGGCGCTCACAAATCCTTCGAGGAACTCAAGGTGGCGGCGATTATAGGCCCAGAGCACGTGATCGCAGCATGGTGTGTTCAGCCAGAGTGGAAAAGCGAAGTAGCCGTCACGCGGTGGATCACCGTACCATCCATGATAAACGTGTTCCGCCCAATCTTTCGTGAATCCGCAGTGCTTACACACGCAGCGACGTGGCGCGAACATATCTTTGTTGTCGAGGTCTTGACGAACGATCCGCGCGCACTGGCTGCACTGTGGGCATACAACCAGGATTTCGTCGAGAAACGCATAGATTGATGTACGCGGATCTTTAAAGCGGACAGGTGAGGTCATAGAACAATCACATTCTCTAGTTGGCTACGTATGAGGTGGTGTTGCAGGCATCCTCTTACCACTGGAACTCAGCAGTTTTGGCTCGTCAGTGCGCGCTTGAGCTTGGCGATAAACCGGCGCAGATGCGGATCGGCACGCTCGAACGGCACGGCGTCGAAATCGAACCATTGGACGCCGTAAAACTCTGCGGCGTCGAAGACAAGCGATGTGGTCGCATCGCCGCGCAGCACATACCACAGCGAAACATCGGTATGGCCGGCGTGTGAGCCCACGGTCTGGGTTACCGTGAGAAACAGCGGCGCGGCAAAGCGAAAGATCGCCGGAGTGCCCAGCTCCTCAAGCACCTCGCGCTCGACGGTGGCGGCCGGATCTTCGTCGGGCTCGACATGGCCGCCGCTGGGCAGCCACAGGCCGGCTCTGCGGTGATCCACCAGCAGTACTTTGCGCGCCGCGTCGTCGACCAGCGCGAAGTAGGAGACGAGATGCTGCGGCGGGTGATCCGGCCTGGCGATGCGGAAGAGCGGCGCTCCCGAGGCGATCCAGTCCAGCGTCGCGGCGATATGCTGCCGCTCAAGCTCATCGTAGGGCTGGATCGCCCGAATATACTCGGCGATGATCGAACGCATGGTTGCTCCATAGGCGGTGGTAGCAGTTCGTTGGGAGTGTACACGAACGGCGTGGATGGAGCAAAAGAGCATAAGAAGGGGCTCGACGATGAGCCCGGCGCGCTTAAGCGGCAGGCTGCGGCACCGTTGCGGGCGCTACTTCGCCGAGCAAACGCTCTTCGCTCTCACGCGCGACCTCAGGTCGAGCTATGGGCTGCGGCGCGTAAAGCTCGATGTAGCCACAGGCGGCGCAGACCTGTGCGAGAATCGGCTGCGGATCGCTGCCGATCGTCCCGGCGAGCATGACTTCGCCCTGCGCTGTTACAAGCTGGCTGGTTCGCGTCTCGTTGTCACACTTAACACAGCGAATCATCCTGATCTTTCCCCCTTCTTCATCCAAATCGCTAAGCGGGCATAACGTTCACCGGTAAACGTAGCAATGCGGGTGCCGTGGCCTGCTGCTGGCCCTCGGACTGCTAGAAATAGGATGCATTGAGAAGCCCTTTCTGCGACAGATCTGGAGGCTAGCCATGGATGAATCAGGTGGATTGACTGTTCCGATCATTATATTGCGGCTGCTGGTCGCGGCGGTCATCGGCGGGCTGATCGGCTATGAGCGGCGGATGCATCACAAGGCGATCGGCATCAGCGGCATGATGATGGTCGCTGTCGGCAGCGCGACCTACATGCTGCTGGCGAAACACCTGGCCGAGACCGACACAGCGGCGCTGAGCCGGACGCTGCAAGGCTTGCTCCAGGGCATAGGATTCCTCGGCGGCGCGGTGATCTTCAAGGGCGGCACCGATGTGCGCGGCATCAAAACGGCGGCGGCGATCTGGATCACCGGCGCGATCGGCCTGGCGATCGGTACGTGGCTCTGGCTGCTGGGCGTGACTGTGGGCGTTGCGACGGCGCTGATTCTCTTCGTGGCGGATCGGATTCCAGGCAGCGAGTCACACGCCGAGCGGCAGCACGAACCGTCTGAGGGTGACGCGCAGCGCTAGTCGTCGCCGCAACTTGTGCGGTAGATTACAATAGCAGCCAAGAGTTTCACCCGCCTAGCGCAAAGGGATCGCCATGCCCGAACGGCAGTCGCATCTATTGCCGCAATCTGGATCGTACCGGCGATCGTATCCGGCGCTGAAATGGCTGTGGGAGCGGCTGCTGCCGCCCGGCACCAACGCCATGATGATCGCAGCCTACGCCATGATTCTGGCCGCGCTGATCATGTTTATCATTGTGCCGCCCGCGCTGCCGCTGTGGCGCTTCTACAGCACTATTCTTACGCTTTCGGGCCTGCTGGTGCTCAACCTGGTGCTGAACGATCTGGAGCGCTGGCTGCCTCCGCTCAAAGCCGATAGTGTGTATCTTTTGGTCGCCGCAGTGCTGGTGCTGCTGGCCAATTGGCTGGGCCAGCCCTCGTCGTTTTCGCTGCTGCCGTTTCTGCTCTTCATGCTGGCCTCGCAGGCGATCGTGACGCTGCGGGCGCGCTATGCGCTGCTCTACACGCTGCTGATCGTGCTCGGCTGGATGGCGCTGCTGTGGATCGATCGGCCCTCGATCCTGCATGTGCTGGGCTCGGTAGCCTCGCTGGTTCCAGGGCTGATCTTTGTGATGATCTTCTCGGTTGTGGTGATGCGCTTCGCCGAGCAGAACACGCGCATGGAAGCGCTGCTGCGCGAGCTGCAACGGGCTAACGCCGAGCTGGCGGCGGCTCGCGAGCGCGAAAAAGATCTAGCTGTCGCCGAGGAGCGCGTACGTCTGGCTCGCGACATTCACGACGGTCTGGGCCATCATCTCACCGTGCTTAATGTGCAGCTTCAGGCCGCCGCCAAGCTGATCGAGCGCGATCCTGAGCGTGCCGCGACGGCGATCACCACGTCGCGAGGAGTCGCCCAGGCCGCGCTGGACGAAGTGCGCCAGAGTGTGGCCGCGATGCGCCGCACGCCGCTAGATGGCCGCGCGCTGGACGAGGCGCTGCGCTCGCTGGTGCAGGAATTCGATCGGCACTCGCCGCTGGAATCCGGCTTTGAGCAGGACGGAGCCGCAATCACGCTGCTGCCTGCCGCCTCTATGACGATCTATCGCGCCGCCCAGGAAGGTCTGACCAATGCTCAGAAGCACGCCAGCGCCGCGCGGGTCACAGTTCGGCTTGCCTGGACGCCGGTGCAGGTTCGGTTGGTTGTGCAAGACGACGGAGCGCAGCTGTCGGCAGGCGCTGGTGACGGCTTTGGGCTGGCGGGTCTGCGCGAGCGCTCCGAGCAGCTTGGCGGAACGTTCAGCGCGGACGCGCAGCCGGATCGCGGATTTACGCTTGAGCTTGCGCTGCCGCTGGAAAGGAATCGCGATGATTCGGGTGCTGCTCGTCGATGATCAAAAGCTGATCCGCCAGGGAATCCAGACGCTGCTGGAGCTGGAGCCGGATCTTGAGGTGGTGGGCACGGCGGAGAATGGCCGGGATGCGATCGCGGCGGTGGAGCGGCTGCGGCCCGACGTGGTGTTGATGGATGTGCGCATGCCGGAGATGGACGGCGTCGCCGCGACACGGCTGCTGTCTGAGCGCTTTCCACAGGCCGGCGTGATCATCCTGACGACCTTTGACGACGACGAGTATGTGTTCGAGGGCTTGAAGGCGGGCGCGCGCGGCTATCTGCTCAAAGATGTCAGCAGCGACGACATCGCGGCTGCCGTGCGAACCGTCGCTGCGGGCGGCGCGCTGATTCAGCCCAGCATTGCGCGTAAAGTCGTGGCCGAGTTCAGCCGCCTCGCCGCCGGCCCGATCGGCAACGGCGCCACCAGCGCGCCGCCCGCTGATCCGCTGGTCCAGCCGCTGACTGATCGTGAGCTGGATGTGCTGCGGGCGCTGGCGAGCGGCCTTTCGAATCGCGAGATCGCCGATAAGCTGGTGATCACCGAGGGCACCGTGAAAAATCATGTGTCGAATCTGCTGGCCAAGCTCGACGTGCGCGATCGAACGCAGGCGGTGCTCAAAGCGCAGGCGCTGCGGCTGATCTAGGTTTTGTCGATCATCAATACGTTTTGGGCTTGATACATCTCGCTCTGAATAAAAAGAACAGCCCCTATGCGCCAGGCATAGAGGCTGTTTGAGTCTAAGAGCCGCTGCTAGTTGTTGGTGTCGTGCAGAATCGCGCTGAGGGCGTTGACCTGGCCGTGGCCGTTGAACGAGTTGTAGCCCGGTCCGCCGGTGCAGTTGGTCTCATGGGGCGTGCCGGGGCGGAACGGATTCGCCGGGCAGTCGATCGAATCGGCGGTCGCATTGATGATCGCGCGGACCGTGCCGGGGCGCAGATGACCGTTCTGCGTGTTGTCGTCGCCGAAGCGGCTGATCACCAGCGCGGCCACGCCCGCCACGTGCGGAGCCGCCATCGACGTACCTTGCAGGTAGCGATAGTACGCGCCGGGAACTGCCGGGTCCTGGATCACGAGCGAGGCGTTGCGGAAGCGCGCCGGATAGGTCGAGAGCACGCGGCCGTTGGGAGCCTGCGGCGTCAGCTGGTAGATCGCGTCGCCGCCGGGAGCGGTCACGTCGATCTGGCTGTAGTTGGAGTAGTACGACTTCTGCTGGAGATTGCCGTTCGCGCCAACCACAATCACGCCCGAAACCTCGCTCGGAACGCGCACGCACTGGTTGCCCTGCGGCGGGTGTTGTACATCGTGGTTGCTGTTGCCGGCCGATGCCACAACCGTCACGCCCTGGCTCAGCGCGTAGCGAATCGCACGCTGCTCGGCCTTCCAGATCGCGTGCTGCTCCGGGTCATTCTTGCAGTTGTAGAGATACGGATCGGCAAAATAGCTGTTGTTGGTCACATCGAAGCCGCGCTCCGCCGCCCACATGAAGCTACAGACGACCGCCTCGGGATAGAACCAGCCATCGGGCGTCGAGACTTTGATCGCCGCGAGCCGCACATTGGGAGCTGTGCCCACAATGCCGATGCCGTTGGCCGCAGCTGCGATCGTGCCGGCTGTGTGGGTGCCATGGCCCGAGTCGTCATCCCAGGCCGCCGGGTCCTGGTTCGGTACGCCGCCGACGCAGGAGACGCTGTTGGCAAAGTCAAGGTTCGGCACCAGATCGGGATGGCGGTAGTCGAGGCCGGTGTCGATGTCGCCAACCAGGACTTCGCGGCTGCCGCCGGTGATCGCGTGCGCCTCAGGCGCATGGATCTGGCGCATATCCCATTGCAGACCGCTGAACGTGTCGGAGTCGGTCGCGGGCGCGTTCGGCAGGTCGCCGGTGGGCATGTCGGCGCTGTCGCCGGTTATGTCCGCCAGGCTAACACCAAAGCCAGTCGTCGACGACGCGTTTTCGATCCGGCTGTCGCGCAGCAGCGCGCTGCGGAACGAGGCGCTATTCGAGCGCGCAATCGCCACGCCGATCGCGTCGTAGCTCTGAACGAGCGTACCACCGGCGGCTGAGATCACGCTGGCCGCATCGCCGGGAACCGACGAGCCGCGATACAAGACGATGTAGTTTTCGCTGGCGCCGCTGGCCTGGGCGACAACGGCCGGAGAGACTGCGGCGCCAAGGATCAGGCTGAGCAAGACAGGCAGAGAAAGGACCTTGATCAAAGACAAAAGCTTCACGTGCATCCTCCTGAAGATGAACGATCTGAAAATGAGGCCGACGAACAAACAGCCAACAGAGCCCGAGAGCTATTCCTTTCTGTGAGCGATGCGGATTCGGCTTCTCCGGTCAGGAGAGAAGCACACAGGCGGCGCGATGATTTGTGAAGAAACGAGACCCCGCGATAAACAGCTCAAGAGCGCACGGAACGATTGATGTGTGCTGCTTCGGACGCGGTAGAAGGGGTTAAAAATAGTATGGCTGATTATAAAGTCTGTTTGGGCGGCGTGTCAATGAGCGGTTTGTGCCGGATTCGGCCCTCATCCCTGACTCTGCTGCGATTGAGCCAGGAATGAGAGCCGAGGATCGACTAGCCTTCGAGCAGCAGGTTTTCGGGATCTTCCAGCAGCTCTTTGATCCGCACCAGGAAGCGCACGGCCTCGCTGCCGTCGACGATGCGGTGATCGTACGAGAGCGCGAGATACATCATCGGGCGGATCTCGACCTGGCCATTGACCGCGATCGGCCGCTCCTGGATCTTGTGCATGCCGAGAATGCCGACCTGCGGCGTGTTGAGGATCGGCGTGGACATCAGCGAGCCGAAGACGCCGCCGTTGGTGATCGTAAAGGTGCCGCCCTGAAGCTCCGAGAGCGTGAGCTTACCGTCGCGAGCGCGTGTCGCCAGATCGGCGATCTCACGCTCAAGCTGGGCAAAGCTCTTGCGATCCGCGTTGCGCACCACTGGCACAACCAGACCTTCTTGTGCTCCCACCGCGATGCCGATGTCGTAGTAGTGCTTGAGAACGATCTCGTCGCCCTGGATCTCGGCGTTCAGATACGGAAACGCCTTGAGCGCGCCGATCACGGCCTTGGCGAAGAACGACATGAAGCCCAGTCCGACGCCGTGTCGCTCCTTGAATGAGTCTTTGCGCCGCTTGCGAATCTCCATCACGGCCGTCATATCGACCTCGTTGAAGGTTGTCAGCATCGCGGCGGTGTGCTGCGCCTCCACAAGTCGTTGCGCTATCGTCTGGCGGCGGCGCGACATACGCACGCGCTCCTCGGGCCGATCCGATGAAGCGGCTGGTGTGGCGGGCGCTTGTGAACGCTGCGGCTGCGGCTGGGCCGCCGGTGTCGGCTGTGGCTGTTGCTGTGTTGTCTGCGCCGACGTAGGCTTGGCGGCCGGAGCCTGTCCGGGCTGCTCGCTTTGGGCGCCCTGGCCGCGAGCCGCGACATCGTCTTTGGTGATGCGTCCGCCGGGGCCGCTGCCGGTCACGCCGCGCAGATCCACGCCCTGATCGGCGGCCATCTTTTTGGCGACCGGACTGGCCGGAGTCGCGCGATCGTCGGCCTGCTGCTGGGATGGAGCGGTCTCGCGCTCCTCGGTCTCCGGCTGCGTGGGCGCGGTCGTTGGCTCGGCTGCCTCGGCCTCTGGCGCAGGCGCGGGCTGCTCCTCCTTCTGGCTGGCCGCCGCGCTGCCGTTGACGCTGATCGTGCCGATCGTGTCGCCGATGCTGACGTTCTCGCCCTCGCCCTTGACGATCGATTCGAGCACACCCGAGCCTTCGGCCATGACCTCGATGTTGACCTTGTCGGTTTCCAGCTCCACGACCGGCTCTCCCGCGTTGACGTTCTCGCCCTCACGCTTGAGCCACTTGCCGACGGTCGCCTCGACGATCGATTCGCCCAGGGCCGGCACTTTTATCTCAACCGCCATACGGTTCTCCTTGTTGGCATCTATAAATCTGTCTGTCGCGATCTACTGGCCGCTCACGGCGACCGGCTCCGCGCTGCCTTCCAGCGCCGCAGTGATGATCCGCGCCTGCTCGGCGGTGTGCAGCCCCAGCGATCCTTCGGCGGTGCTGGCAGAGTCGGCGCGTCCGGCATACTGAAGCTCGATCTCAGAGCCCAGTAGCGCTTGCAGACGCGGCGCGATATAGCTCCACGCGCCCATGTTGCGCGGCTCCTCTTGCAGCCAGACCACCTCGCGCAGCTTGCGGTAGCGCTCCAGCTCGGCGCGTAGATCGTCGGCCGGGAACGGGTACAGCTCCTCGATACGCCCGATCGCCAGGCCCTCCACGCCCGACTCCTCGACTTTGCTCATCAGATCGACGTAGACTTTGCCGCTGCACAGAATGATGCGTGTGACCTGATCATCGCTCTGCGCGCCGATATGCTCCACGATCACCGGCCGGAACGATCCCTGCGCCAGCTCGTCCAGCGAGGCCGCCGCGCGTGGATGGCGCAGCAGGCTCTTGGGCGTCATGATCACCAGCGGGCGCGGGCTTTGCTCAAGTAGCGCCGCCTGCCGTCGCAGGAGATGGAAGTACTGCGCCGCCGTAGTGCAGTTCGCCACGCGAATATTGCCGTCGGCAGCCAGCTGAAGGAAGCGCTCAAGCCTGGCGCTCGAATGCTCCGGTCCCTGGCCCTCGTAGCCATGCGGCAGCAGCAGCACCAGCGAGGGCGTCTGGCCCCACTTGGCGCGACCCGAGACCAGGAACTGATCGATGATCACCTGCGCGCCGTTCACGAAATCGCCGAACTGCGCCTCCCATAGCACCAGCACGCCGGGCGCGTGCATACTGTAGCCGTACTCAAAGCCGAGCACCGCATTTTCGGAGAGCGGGCTGTTATACACCGCGAACGAGGCCCGCGCGGCCGGCAGCGATTGCAGCGGCACATAGCGATCGCCGGTTTTGGCGTCGTGCAGCACGGCATGCCGGTGGCTGAAGGTGCCGCGCTCGCTGTCCTGGCCTGACAGCCGGATCGGCGTGCCATCCACGAGGATCGACGCGAAGGCCAGCGATTCGGCGTGGCCCCAGTCGATCGCGCGCGGCTCGTGAAGCGTGTTGCGCCGCCGCTGAAGCGTGCGATCCAGCCTGGGATGCGGCGTGAAGCCGTCGGGCCGGGCCAGCAGCGCCTCGTTCAGCTCCTGAAGTCGCTCGGCGGCAACGGCGGTGGACACGCCGTCCAGCATCGGCGGGGTATCGTCGTGGCTGCTCAGCTTGAACTCTTCGGGCTGCTCCGTCGCCTGCTGCCGGGCCTGCTTCAGCTGCTCCTGCACCTCAGCCATCAGCGCGTCGGCGTCGGCTTTGGTGATCACCTGCTGCCGCTCAAGCTCCTGCGCCCACACATCGCGCACGGTTGGATGCTTGCCGATCTGCTCGTACATCAGCGGCTGGGTGAACGCCGGCTCGTCGCCCTCGTTGTGGCCCCAGCGCCGGTAACCGACCAGATCGATCAAAAAGTCTTTGCCGAACTGCTCGCGGTAGGCGTGCGCCATACGGGCCACCGCGATACAGGCGTGCGGATCGTCGGCGTTGACATGCGCGATCGGGATCTCGAAGCCTTTGGCCAGATCGCTGGCGTAGAGCGTCGAGCGCGTGTCGCGTGGCTGCGTGGTAAAGCCGAGCTGATTGTTGGTGATGATATGGATCGTGCCGCCGGTGTAGTAGCCCGCCAGCTGCGAAAGATTCAGCGTCTCGGCGACGATACCCTGGCCGGGAAAGGCCGCGTCGCCGTGGATCAGCACCGCCAGCGAGGCGTGCGGATCGCCGGTGGGAGCGCCGCTGTGATTGCGCCGCTCCTGCGCAGCGCGCGCCCGGCCTTCGACAACCGGATTCACAAACTCAAGATGGCTCGGGTTCGGCGCCAGCGTGAGCGGCATCTGCTCCACGCCGCTTTCTTTGTAGGCCCGGCGCGCGCCCAGATGATACTTGACATCGCCGGTCCAGCCGGTCGATCCTTTGCCCTCGGGCGAGGCACCAGCAGCGCGCCCTGCTGCCTGGAACTCGGCCAGGATCGCGGCGTAGGGCTTGCCCAGCACATGCGCCAGCACGTTCAGCCGCCCGCGATGCGCCATGCCCATCACAACCTCGCGTGTGCCGGCGGTCGCGGCGTTGCGAATGATCGTGTCGAGCATCGGCACCAGCATGTCGGTGCCTTCGATCGAAAAGCGCTTCTGCCCGACAAAGGTTTGATGCAGAAAGCGCTCGAAGACCTCGACCTCGGTCAGCCGCTGTAGCAGGTCGCGCTTGCGATCGGCGTCAAAGTTTTCGAAAAAGCGCCGGCTCTCGATCGCATCGCGAATCCAGGCCCGCTCCTCGTAGTTCTGGATATGATCGGTCTCGTAGCCGACCGTTCCCGAGTACACCTCGCGCAGCCGTGTGATCGCCTCCAGCGCATTGCCCGCGCCCTCGACCAGCGGCCCGCGCACGATCTCAGCCGGCAGCGCGGCCAGATCGGCCTCGGTCACGTCGTGGATCTCGGGCGCGAGTCCGGGATCGCCGGGTGGCTCGCTGCCCAGCGGATCGATCCGCGCCGCCAGGTGACCCAGCTCGCGAATATAGCGAATCAGCCGCGCCGCGCTGACGGTGTGCGTCACATCCAACGGGCTGCGCGTGACCGCATGCTCAATCGGTGGCGGTGCGACTGCCATATCCGTCTGCTGCTCAGGCGTCCACTGCTCGAAAAACGCGCGTGTTTCAGGATCGACCGACTGCGGATCGCGCTGATACTGCTCATACAGCTCAAACACATAGCCCGCGTTCGGCCCGTGAAACAGTGAAACATCGTTCATGATTCGTTTCCTGTAGCTTAGCTCTGCTGCTCAACTGTGGGCTGCACCACGCCGCGACTTTCGCCGAAGCCGATGCGCGCCGCGCCCGCGCGCTCGCAATAGCCGCGCAGTGTGATCTCGTCGCCGTCCTGCAAAAATGTGCGCGTCTCGCCGGTCGGCAGCTCGATCGGCTCCGCGCCGCGCCAGGTTAGCTCAAGCAAACATCCGCGCTCGTCTTTGCTCGCGCCGGAGACTGTGCCGCTGGCCAGCAGATCGCCCGGCCGCAGGTTACAGCCGTTGCTGGCGTGGTGCGTCAACATCTGCGCGAACGTCCAGTACATGTTGGCGAAGCTGCCCCGGCTGAGGCGCAGCGGCGCTACTCCCTGATCCCGCATCTGCTGTGAGGCGAGATAAACTTCAACTGTGAGATCAATGCCGCCCTGCTCACGATCGGCCGGCGAGTCGAGATAGGGCAGCGGCTGCGGATCATCGGCTGGACGCTTGAAGGCTGGAGCGCGGAACGGTGCCAGCGCTTCCAGGGTCACGATCCAGGGCGAGATCGTCGTGACGAAGCTTTTGGCCAGGAACGGCCCCAGCGGCTGATATTCCCAGGTCTGGATGTCGCGCGCCGACCAGTCGTTGACCAGGCACAGGCCAAAGATCTGCTCCTCCGCCTGCTCGATCGCGATCGGCTGGCCCAACGTGTTGCCCGGCCCCACAAACAGCCCGACCTCCATCTCATAGTCCAGCAGCTTGCACGGCCCGAAGACTGGCGTGTCGTCCTTGGGATCGCGCGTCTGGCCGCTAGGACGGCGCACCGGCGCTCCGCTCGCCACCACCGAGGACGCGCGGCCGTGATAGCCGATCGGAACATATTTATAGTTGGGCAGCAGTGGATTATCGGGACGAAACATGCTCCCGACGTTGGTGGCGTGATGCACTGAGGCGTAGAAGTCGGTGTAGTCGCCGATCTGAACCGGCAGCACCAGCTCGGCGTCGCTCATCGGCACCAGGATTTTTTCGCCGATCTGCGGATCTTGCGCGTATGCCTGAGCATCTTCACGCAGCACGCTGCTGATCTGCTGGCGGAGCGCCGACCAGTGGTTGCGTCCGAGCGCCAGCAGCGCGTTTAGAGTGGGGTGATTGCAGACCTGAGCCGCCTCCGCCGCCAGTCCGTCGAACAAGCCTGCGCGTAGACAAGCGCTGAGATCCAGGATTTGATCGCCGATCGCCACGCCAGCGCGTGGAGTCTCGCCACTGCCCGCGCGGCGAAAAACCCCGAACGGCAGATTTTGAATCGGGAAGTCGGTGTTTGGATCGTGTGCAGACGCCACCCAGCAGCGCAGCTGAGGATCGTGAGTTTCGTTGACCGTGTAACTCATAGAAGCTTCATCGCTTTCAATTCATCGATCGGCTCTTCGAACGAGCACGAGCCGAAGGAGATCGCCAGCTCCTCCCGCGCTCTCGCCAGCGACTCGCCAGTGAGTCGCCGTCCACGCCAATCGATGCCGCTATCGTCAAATTGGAATGCCTCGGGTGATTCTTCGATCAGAACCTGCATCGATTCATCAACATTCATTCCAGCAGCCAGGAACGCCGCGATCAAGAACACGTTCAGAAAGCCGTACATCGTGCCGCGCTCGCTGTCTGGCTTGTACGTCAGGCGATACTGAGCGCGCAGCGGGTGATGTAATCCGGCCGTGGCCTTGAAGGGAACGCGCGCTGCAACACACGCGCCGATGAAATGCAGCAGCTCCTCGGGGTTTGGAAACATTGCCCGAGTTGTGCCGCCGGTGCGTACCTTGGCGCGGCCACGCTCTCGCCCAATCGTGGCGATCAATGCTGTCGGATCGTCGGCGATTGGAATCTCGAAGTAGGGCGTGATCTGATCCGGCAATATACGCATCGCAGCGACGATCTCGTCAGGCTGGCTCGCCTTAAGCTCGATCGTATCGATCACGGCGCGCTGAGCATAGCGTTCGTTGAAAGCCTCGATTGCTGCGAGATCGGATTGCAGATCGTTTGCGCTCAGGACGCTCAATTGCCAGGGCGCTGTGGCTGGCGCGTGCGACAGAAAATGCTGTGCGGCAGTCTCGAACTCGGCGAGCCGGGAAACGGGTAGGATAAACCGGCCGAGCGCCCAGGCAACCTCTGAGTCGTGATACGTCGCGTAGTTTGCAACCGCCGATTGCATATCTAGCTCGGCAGGTAGGAAAAGGCCAGCGTAGTCGATCATACGCTTCATTAAGAGCCGAACCGGATGCATAGCTGAACCTTTCCTAATATCGTTGGTCTGGCTGCTATTCTAGCATGGCTCATCCGCGCGCTTGCAGGCCAGAGTCGCTCATCATCCGCGCTGATTTCCGATGATTCACGCGTTTGACAAGCTCGTCAATCGTGCTATACTACGCCCCGTTGCTCCGCTGAGGCAGTCAATGAAACAGCGATGAGCAATGGCTGAAAAAACCAATCGCTCAGGTTGACAATCTGATAAAGCGGTGGTACACTACAGCGGTCGTCAACGACGACATCGGTTTCGCCTCTTCACGAGGCAAACCTCCCGACAACGCGCAACGCATCGAGTGGTGACAGCTTCACCCTCGATTTTTTGTCGCCTGTCGGCGCACCTGACCAACTGACGTGTGATGCGTGACCTGTGATTTTTCGGATTGGACCCATCGCGGTGTCGGCGAGCTTTTTCGCTCCACCAGTGATGACGAGTTTGATCCTGGCTCAGGATCAACGCTGGCGGCGTGCCTAATGCATGCAAGTCGCACGAACACCTTTCGGGGTGTTAGTGGCGAACGGCTGAGGAACACGTGCGTACC
>DASWTW010000054.1:0-33621 GCA_036401895.1 Herpetosiphonaceae bacterium
CCTGCCGGGCTGCTCTTGCCGCCGACGATCGAGGCTGCGGGAGGTTGTCCACCGATGCCGCCGATGTCAAGGCTGAAGCCGTTCGCATCCGCCGACGAGCGCGCCGGGCGAAGCTCAAAGCCGTTGGGTAGCTGGACTGGCCATAGATAGACCAGACTTCCCGTCTGCGGCGCGGCTGGTGTGCTCGGCTCCGCCGCTGTCGAGGGCTGCGGGCTGGGCTGTTCTGTTGTCGGGCTGGCGGGCGCCGTGGAAGACGCGGGCGAAGGTGACGGCTGGCTGCTCGGCTGAGCGGATGGTGAGCTGCCGGCTCCGGGTGCGGCCGGTATGGGCGCGGGAGCGCCGCAGGCGCTGAGCAGTAAAACAGCGATCAGACTCATCCAAATAGTCAAGTGACGTGGTCGATGCAGGGTTGCCATGTATCTATCTCTCCTTGGGGGGAGGGCTTTGTGTTACTCCCAAACAATAGCGTAAACTGGATCGCAACGGTATACTTGCGGTGTGATGCGCCTCTGACGATTTGGTTCAGCTCTATCAGGACTTGCTCAAGGCGTTATCAGAATGCCGTGTCGCTGGCGTCATTCGCCGTATCAGGAATTGCTATGTACACCACAACGCCTACCACCATTGTTGAGCTTCGCTTCGGGCCGCTGGATGTTCCCTTGATCGAGCCGTTCGCGATCGCTACCGGCGCGCAGCCGACTGCACATAATGTGCTGGTCGAGATTATTCTGGCTGATGGCACGCGCGGCTACGGCGAGGCTGCGCCGTTTCCCGCAGTCACCGGCGAGAGCCAGCCCAGCACCCTAGCGGCGCTGGAAGCGCTGCGTCAGGTCGTTGTCGGCGGCGATGTGCGGCAGTGGCGCACGCTGGCGCTGGATCTCAAGGCTGCCGATCTCAAAGCGGCGGCGGCGCGCTGCGCGCTGGAGACCGCGATCCTGGACGCTCTGACCAGGCGAGCAGGCATGCCGCTGTGGGTTTTCTTTGGCGGCACAAGCACCGAGCTGGAGACGGACATGACGATCACGGCCGGCTCGGTGGAACATGCGGCGGAGTCGGCGCGCTCGATCGCGGCGCGCGGCATCAAGACGATCAAGATCAAGATCGGCGGCGCTCCTGATCTGGACCGAGCGCGCATCTCGGCGATCCATGCCGCGTTTCCTGAGGCGCCGCTGATTTTGGACGGCAACTGTGGCTACGATGCCAGCGGCGCGCTTTCGCTGCTTGAGCAGCTACGCTCTGACGGTATCTCGGTGGCGCTCTTTGAGCAGCCCGTCACGCGCTACGATCTCGCCGGGCTGGCACAGGTAGCCCACGAGGGCGCCACGCCGGTCGCGGCCGACGAGTCGGTGACGACAGCCGCAGATGCGCTGCGCATCGCGCAGGAGCGAGCGGCGCATGTGGTCAATATCAAGCTTATGAAGGCGGGCGTCGTGGAGGCGCTGGCGATCGCGTCGATCTGCAAGGCGGCGGGCATCGGCCTGATGATCGGCGGGATGGTCGAGACACTGCTAGCGATGAATATGAGCGCGCATTTCGCGGCAGGGCTTGGGGGCTTCTCGTTTGTGGATCTGGACACGCCGATGTTTATGGCCGAGCAACCGCTGCGTGGTGGCTGGGTGCAAACCGGCGGCCGGCTCTCGATCGCACACGTTGCGGCCGGCCACGGCGTCGAGCCGATCACAGGACTACTGGGTTAAACACAACGGCCAGTCACATTGTGACTGGCCTTCGTTGGTGCCAAGGACCAGGATCGAACTGGTGACCCCACACTTTTCAGGCGTGTGCTCTACCAACTGAGCTACCTTGGCATACTTTTTTAGTGCGACATGGTGGGCGATGAGGGACTCGAACCCCCGACATCTTCGGTGTAAACGAAGCGCTCTACCAACTGAGCTAATCGCCCACAATGTACCTTTGTGGTGCCGAGGAAGGGACTTGAACCCTTACGGGGTTGCCCCCACTACCCCCTCAAAGTAGCGCGTCTGCCAATTCCGCCACCTCGGCCTGGTGCGTTGCGTATTATACATTCATCGGCGGCTTTGTCAAGGGGAATTACGAGAACAACAGAACAAAAGAACAAAGGAACAAAGGAAGGTCAAGAACCAAGAACAAGGAGCTATGACCGAACCCCTTTGTTCCTTTGTTTGCCGGGTGCCCTCTGGGCATGGCAGGGGTGAGGGCCTAATCCAGCGCATAGCTCATCCAATGGTAGGTCACGGGCTGGCCCTGGTTGAACGTCTGCTGCTCGGCCGGACTCACCGGAGTAAATCCCGCCCGCAGATAGCAGGCGATCGCACCGTGGTTATCAGGGAACACTCGCAGAAACGCACGCGGATACTCCGTGCGCCGCGCTGTATCCAGCAGCAGCCGCACCAACGCCAAGCCGATTCCCTGACCACGGTGCTGCGGCGCAACGATCAGCCGCGCCAGCTCAACCTCCTGCTCGGCCGCATCAACCCAAAGCTCGCCGTAGCCGAGCAGTATGTTCTGGCTGCTGAGCACGTAGGGCTGGACATCGGAATCGGCGTGCCAGCGCTGAAAAACTTCTAGTGGTAGCGGCCAGCGCGTCTGCGGCCCGGCCCACCAGCGCGCCTCGGCGATGGACTGCGGCCAGGTAAGAATGGTTGCCGCGTCTTGCGCTGAGTAGCGGCGTAGCTGAAGCGTGCTCTCGCTGTTGAGCATGGTTTTGCCTCTGAAAGCTAAAACATCATCTTACAGCATATATCCCCAAAATGGCTGTGATATGCCGTGTGGGCGAACCAAGAGCGCGACGGCCATGTTACAATGTAGCCATTATGCGCATCTGGGCAATCGCCGACCTGCATTTATCTTTTGCCATGCCGAAGCCGATGGATGTTTTCGGCGAACGCTGGCGCGATCATCCTCAGCGTATCGCCGCCGCGTGGCGTGACCGCGTATCCGAGGATGATCTTGTGCTGATCGCGGGCGATAACTCCTGGGCACTCAAGCTGCCCGAAGCGCTCGTCGATCTGCGCTGGATCGCTGAGCTGCCCGGTCAAAAAGTGCTGACCAAAGGCAATCACGATTACTGGTGGGACTCGGCGCGTAAACGTCGGGCCGAGCTGCCGCCGCGTATGATCCTGGTCGAGGCCGACGCGGTGGAGTGTGGCGGCTGGGTGCTGTGCGGAACGCGGGCCTGGCTGACTCCCGGCCATCCTTCATTTAATCACGAGACCGACGAGCGGATCTACAAGCGGGAGCTGGGCCGCTTGGAGCGGGCCCTGGCTGCGGCGCAGCGGCTCTCGGGCGGCGAGAAGCCGATCGGCGTGCTGCTGCATTACCCGCCGTTCTATCCGGACGGAAAACCGACCGAGTTTGCCAAGATGCTCAGCGCCGCCGGCGCAAGCTTCTGTGTCTATGGTCATCTCCATCGTCGCGCCGATTGGAACCTGGCCGTGCAGGGTCTTCGCGACGGCGTGCGATACCATCTGACAAGCTGCGACTTTCTCCAGTTCGTGCCTTCCCTCATCGTCGATGAGACCGGGCGCGTTGCCGACCGCAGCTTTGGTGGCTAGCTCTGCCATCGTAAGCGATCGGCCCGACTCCAAACAGAACATTCGTGTGTACAATGGTAGATAACAATCTGCCGAAATGAAATATTGATAAGGAGTATGCTGTGGCAACCAGTGCTGTACCGAAGCGGCATGAACTTCCCGTTGAATATACCTGGAATCTTGAAAGCTTTTACGCCAACGATCAGGAGTGGGAGGCGGATTTTAAGCGGCTCGAAGGAATGCTGCCTGCGCTGGCCCAGCTCGCGGGCACGATCGGGCAGGATGCCGAGTCGATGCTAGATGCGTTTCAGCAGCGCGACGAGGCCAGCAAGCTGATCGAGCAGCTGTATGTGTATGCGTATCTACGCCAGTCCGAGAATACCGCCAACTCGAACTACCAGGCGCTGTATGAGCGCGTATCCAGCCTGTATGTGCGCCTCGGCTCGACAACGGCGTTCTTTGAGCCGGAGATTCTGGCAGTGTCCGACGAGCGCCTGGATGAGTTCCTGGGCTCGATCGCCGAGCTGCGCGTGTATGAGCAGGCGTTATCCGAGCTGCGACGGCAGCGGGCTCACTTCCGATCTGCTGAGATCGAGGCGCTGCTGGCGGAGAGCGGCGAGATGGCCCGCGCGCCTGAGGTAGCCTTCGAGATGCTCAACAACGCGGATCTTAAGTTCCCGGTGATCAAGGACGAGGACGGCAACGACGTTGAGCTGTCGCAGGGCCGCTACATCGTCTTGATGGAGAGCAAGAACCGCGACGTGCGCAAGGCCGCCTTCGACGCTATGTACGAGACCTACGGCAAGGTTCGCAACACGACCGGCTCGCTGCTGGCCAGCCACATTCGCACGCATATTTTCTACGCCAACGCGCGCAGCTACGGCTCGTCGATCGAGGCCGCGCTCGATCCCGACGCGATCCCGCTGACGGTCTACACCAATCTGATCGACACGATCAACGCGAACCTGCATCATCTACATCGCTACATGCGGCTGCGCAAGCGCCTGCTCAAGCTGGACGAGCTGCACATGTACGATATTTATGTGCCGCTGATCAGTGATGTCGAGGCCAAATATACCTACGATCAGGCGCGCGATATGATGATCGCAGGCATGGCTCCGCTGGGTAAGGATTACGTCTCGGCGATGCGCCACGGCCTTTACGATGGTCGCTGGGTGGATGTGTACGAGAACGAGGGCAAGCGCTCGGGCGCGTTCAGCTATGGCGCATACACCGGCCAGCCCTTCATCCTCATGAACTACCAGGATAATGTCGAGAGCATGTTTACACTGGCGCATGAGCTGGGCCACTCGATGCACTCGTTCTACACGCGCAACAATCAGCCCTACACCTACGGCCACTACACGCTCTTTGTCGCAGAGGTGGCGTCTACGCTCAACGAGGCGCTGGTGGTCGAGCATATGCTGCAAACAACTGACGATCGCAATCTTCAGCTGTATCTGATCAACCACCGGATCGAAGATTTCCGGCGCACGATGTTCAGGCAGGTTATGTTTGCCGAGTTCGAGTACGAGATTCATAAGCGCATCGAGGCCGGCGAGGCCATGACGCCGGAGTCTTTCTCTGAGCTGTACTATGAGATGAACAAGCGCTACCACGGGCCGGACGTCGTCTCGGACGAGGCGATCGCGCTTGAGTGGTCGCGCATCCCGCACTTCTACTCGAACTTCTACGTGTACAAGTATGCGACCGGCATCGCGGCCTCGGCGGCGCTGTCGAAGCAGATTCTGACCGAGGGCCAGCCAGCCGTCGAGCGCTATCTCAACTTCTTGAAGGGCGGCAGCTCCAAGAACTCGATCGAATTGCTGCGCGAGGCAGGCGTGGACATGGAGTCGCCCAAGCCGATCCAGCAGGCCTGTGACGTCTTTGGCGAGCTGGTGTCGCGCATGGAAGAGCTGACTGCGGACATCTAGCCAGGCCGACGTTTCCCCGGCGAGAAGGGTATAATGCTTGCAGCAGCCGCGTTCGTGTGGTTGCTGCAAGCAATTCTTTTCTAAGGGCTACGGGAGCGCTATGACAACCTCCATCGGTCGATTTGGTGCATATGGCGGCAGATATGTGCCCGAAACCCTGATGCCGTCGATCCTTGAGCTTGAGCAGGCCTACGCCGAGATCAAGGCCGATCCTGAATTCCTCGCCGAGCTGCACCGGCTTGAGCAAACATACACCGGCCGTCCCACACCGATCACGTTTGCCCGGCGGCTGACCGAGCACTGCGGCGGCGCGCAGATCTATCTCAAGCGTGAAGATCTGGCGCATACCGGCGCGCACAAGATCAACAACGCGCTGGGCCAGGGGCTGCTCGCCAAGCGCATGGGCAAAACGCGGATCATCGCCGAGACGGGCGCGGGGCAGCACGGTGTTGCCTCGGCCACGGTCTGCGCGCTGCTGGGTCTCGACTGCGTCGTCTACATGGGCACCGAAGATATGGCGCGACAGCGGCCAAACGTGTTTCGGATGCGGCTGCTCGGCGCTGAGGTGCGCGGCGTGAGCAGCGGCTCCTGCACGCTCAAGGACGCGATCAACGAGGCCATGCGTGATTGGGTGACGAATCCCGAATCGTACTATCTGCTGGGCTCGGCGCTCGGCCCCCATCCCTACCCGACGATGGTTCGCGATTTCCAATCGGTGATCGGGCGTGAGGCGCGGGCGCAGATGCTGGAGATCACGGGGCGCCTGCCGGATGTGGTGGTGGCCTGCGTGGGCGGCGGCTCAAACGCGATCGGTATCTTCCACCCATTCCTCGACGATGCCGACGTGATGCTGCGCGGCGTGGAGGCCGGCGGTCTCGGGCCGGAGTCCAACAAGCACGCGGCGCGCTTCGCCGGTGGCCGTCCAGGCGTGCTGCAAGGCACGTACTCGTATGTGCTTCAAGACGAGGACGGCCAGATCGCGCTGACGCACTCTGTCTCCGCCGGCCTGGATTACGCCTCGATCGGCCCTGAGCACGCTATGCTCCACGATAACGGCCGGGCCAGCTACACCTATGCTACCGACGAGGAGGCGCTGGAAGGCTTCCAGATCTTGTGCCGCACCGAGGGCATTATTCCGGCGCTGGAATCGGCGCATGCGGTCGCCGAGGCGGTGAAGCTGGCGCCGACGCTGGATGCCGACAAGATTATTCTGATCAACCTGTCAGGCCGTGGCGACAAAGATATTTTCACGGTCGCGGATCAGCTGGGAGTATCGATGTAACATGGTTGAGGAGAAGGAGGTCATCGTCAGCCTACCGCGCTCGCCGGTGTGGTGGCAAGTAGCGCTGGGCTATGCTGCTCTAGGCGTGATCCTCTGGCTGATGCTGGGTATACGGGCGTTCCTACAGCAGCGCGGTGTTCGGGAGCGTGTGGCGGTGCTGCTCACTCAGGGCAATTCTGAGCTAGCTATGGCTGGTATCAACTACGCCGGATCGCTACAGGTGGATATGGGCTTTGCCTTTGCCGCCGCCATCGTTTTTGCGTTTGTTGCCGCCGCGCTCTATCACCGCACGTGGAACGCCTGGGACTACGCGACGCTTACGATCGGCTTTGCGGGCGTGCTGTCGCTGATTTTTCTCTGCGCGCGTGGCCGCATTATGGTGCTGCTGCCGATCACGATGCTGCCGCTGCGGGCGCTGCTGTATGTTCCCGGCGTCAAGATCGTCATGAACGTGGGTGAGCGCGAGCGAGAAACGCCTGAGCCCGAGCGGCCGGCGACAGCTTTGAGCCGCGACGAGATCGAGCGCGAGATCGCCAGAGAGCGCTCGTTGATCGGGCAGCTCTCGCAAAACCTTGATGTGTTCGAGGTCGAGCGCGCCATGGATACCGATGTCTTTATGATGCGCTACACGCAGGGCCTGGAAGAAGAAAGCGCCGACAACGCCGAGTGGTTTTCGATCGGGCGGGCGGTGCGACGCAGCCGTGAGCGTGTGGCCGCGCTGGTGGCACAGCTGGAGGCGCTGCCGGATCAACATCGCTAAGCACCAAAGCGCCAGGAATCACAACGTCGGGACCGCGCGGCCCCGACGTTCGTGTTTAACCGAGAATAAGCTAGGCAGGCTGCGGCACAGCGGCGAGCTGTCCACAGGCGGCAGCGATCGCGACGCCACGCTCGGCACGCACCGTGCAGGCGATGCCGCGCTCAAGCAGCACGTTCTGAAACGCCTCGATCTGCCGGCGATGTGAGCGCTGTAGCGGCGCGCCGGGAACCGGATTCCACGGGATCAGATTGACATGACAGAGCATTCCCTGGATCAGATCCGCCAGCTGCTCAGCCAGCTCAACCGAGTCGTTCTGGCCCTGAAGCAGCACGTACTCGAAGCTTACTCGCCGGTGCGTCTGGTCGATGTACTCTTGAGTCGCGGCCATCAGCTCATGGATCGGGTATTTGCGATTGACCGGCATCAGCGCTGAGCGCAGCTCGTCGTTGGGCGCGTGCAGCGAGATCGCCAGGTTGAGCGGGATGTTCTCGGTGGCCAGACGCCGGATGCCGGGAGCCAGGCCAACGGTCGAGACGGTCATGTTGCGCGCGCCGAGGTTGAAGCCCTGCGGATTGTGCAGCTGCTCCACGCTCGCCCACCAGCGATCGTAGTTGGCGAAGGGCTCGCCCATGCCCATGAAGACCAGATTCGTGATGTGATCGTGGTGATGCGCGACGTTGAAGCCGTTGGCGCGTAGATTGCGCTCAAAATACAACACCTGCTCCACGATCTCGCCCGGCGTGATGTTGCGCAGCAGGCCCATACGTCCGGTCGCGCAGAAGACGCAGCCCATCGCGCAGCCGGCCTGCGTCGAGATACACACGGTCGCGCGATCCGGGTACAGCATCAGCACCGACTCAACCACGTTGCCGTCGGGTAGCCGCCACAGAACTTTGCGCGTGTCGCCGTCGTCGGCGGTCTGTTCCTGCACCAGCTGAAGCGCGCCCAGCTTCGTCTCGGCCGCAAGTCGCTCGCGCAGCGCCACAGGCAGATCGGTCATCGCCTCGAACGACGGCGCGAGGTTGCGGTAGAGCTGAATGTAGATCTGCTTGGCGCGAAACGCGGGCTGGCCCCAGCTCTTCATCAGATCCGTGAGCTGCGGCAGCGTCAGATCGTAGATATTGATCGCTCGCTGTGGTTCGAGCTTGATTGTTGTCATTTCTTTTTGCATTGCTGTGTATTGTACCAAATACTAGACATAACCGCGTCGCTTGCTTATAACTTGAGGTCTAGCTAAAGATCTGCTAGGAAAGAAGATTGAGGGCCAGCAGGAGGCAGAAACAGAAGTTTTTCCAAACGCAACTGCATTGCTTGTTTTGATACGTTAAAGCGTTCAGCTAAGGGCATAATATTTAGTCCAAGATCTTGAACCGCAATCTCGATGAGTGAGGCTGGCATAAGTAATTCGGCAGCGAAACTATTTGCTTGAATTTCTAATCGTCTTGACTCAGCTTCTTGTTTTTTTATATTACTGATCATAGGGGTTGAGAGATTAGTAATTGGAGTCTCGAATTCAAATAAGACAGAAGGATCTTGAGCATCAGAAATAACATCTCCACTACATCCATGACCGTTAAGTACCAGCTTTTCGGCTATTACATGTAAACAATAGTGGCCTACTTCATGCGCAATCGTAAATCTTTGGCGCACAAGTGCATCTGATTTTCTGACTTCAATGATGCGCTCTTCTATGTTCAGCCTTCCTGCAAACTGTGAAGGAAGATCATTGGTTGTATCAATGGCTAGAAAGTATAGAAGATCCGCAATATCTTCTACAGGAATAGGAGGTTGAAGTTTGCCATGAAGCTTCTCCCAGTTGTTTAAGGTCTGTCGAGCTTCACGTACTGCAAACTCTGTCCATCTCACTGCTGCGACTCTGGTGATTGTTCATTGGAGATAATCGTTCGAGCGAACACAATTCCTTGGCGCGGCGATCCGGCTTGTGAGGTAAGCTGTGCTAGCGTTAACAGATAATCGCTGGAAGCTGAGAGAACTGTAGCGATACTATCAAAAATTCGACGCGGTAATTTTGTTGGATCAAGCTTGTTCAGCTCTAGATCGCGGAGAGCCTGAATTTCTAAACCTACTTGTTGAGCAAATTGAGCCTGCGGTAATTGTTTCGCTCGTCGCTGCTCTTGCACATATTTGCCAAGAGTAGGAAGCTCTTTCTCGACTAAACCAAGCCGTGTAGCACAGCGATGCGCTCGTTCTGAGTTGCGTTCAGCGCACTGCAAGCGCTCATTAAACAGTGCGGCAAGTTCAGGTACTTCAGCAAATTGACGGAGCGCTTCTGCACGGCATATTTCTGTGTAGGGGCACTTAAATGACATATTACTACTCCGGCTTTCTGAACCATTGCGCTAACTGGTAGGCTTTGCGCATCGCGTCTTCTCGACTATGGCTGGATATGTTGAGTCGTTCTAACTCAGCAATAATATCGTTATGTAGTAACGATCGCTGGCTAAGAAGTTGGTGAACTTCCTCTGTTTCCAACATTCCTGACTCAATAAGGTCAATGGTCTCTTTATATTCTATCGTGAGCTGAATTAAATGCGCATATGGTGAGGTCGGATCGATCTCCGGCATGAATTAGCTCTTTTGTTCTAATCATACACCTCTTCACGGGAAAAACAAGAGGTGAGCTGCTTGTGAGCTATCTTACCATAGCTATCTGAGCCACTATAAGGTTCTATATAGCTCATTTTTCGCGTAAAATTCGATGCCGCTCACCTCTACCTATAATGCTCACCGCCGCCGCTCGCGCAGCTTGATCCGGTCCAGCAGAATCGCCACGGCCTCAGGTGATCCTACCACAACCGGCTCCGGCGCGGATCGTCCGCTCAGCATCGTGCGTACGTCCAACAGCGCTCGTGAGCGTAGCAGCCGAGCCTCGCCGCCCGCCCGCTCCAGCACCGCCAGCCCCGCCGCAACATCCCACACCTTGGGCTGCCCGACCAGCGCCCCGGCGGCGGTGCCGCGCGACACATAGCTAACATAGGCCGCCATCGAGCCCAGCGAGCGCACTTTGCCGGGGTAGTCGATCGTGTAGCGGCGATGAATGTTCGAGGGCGTGCAGATCCAGCTCTCGGAGTCGAGCAGATCGTCGCGCATTACTTCGGTGGGCTGGCCGTTGAAGAGCGCGGGCCCGTCGACATCGGCCTCGTACCACTCGTCCATGACCGGCATATGGAAGCAGCCCAGGATCGGGCGACCGTGGCGCAGCAGACCGATCGAGATGCCCCAGATCGGCAGGCCGCTGACGAACGCGCCGGTGCCGTCGATCGGATCGATCGCCCACAGATATTCGGCCTCGACGTTGTGCTGGCCCTGCTCCTCGCCGACGATGCCATGCTCGGGATAGGCGGCCTTGATCCGCTGGCGTAAAAGCTGCTCGATCTCCTCGTCGGCAGCCGTCACGTAGCTGCGATCCGGCTTGCGCCGCGCCTCGACGGTGTTGTAGTAGCTCAGTGCGATCGCTGCGGCCTCACGAGTCCATGCACGAACCTGCTGCAATTCCATAGACGTCCTTGATTATGCTATGCTTAGCGTTTATTCGCTCAGCAGTGATTATGCCCCAAAATGGAGCTGGTATGCTTGTCGCTCCCGATATTATACAGGTTGAGATTCCGCTGCCGTTTCCGCTCAAAATCGTCAACTGTTATCTGGTGCGCGGTCCCGGCGGCTGGGCGCTGATCGATACCGGCATCAACTGGCCGCCCGCGCTCGAAGCCTGGCAGCGCGCGCTGGAACAGTGGTCGATCCGGCCCGGCGATGTGCGCGAAATCTATGTCACGCATTACCACCCCGATCATGTGGGGCTGGCCGGCTGGTGGCAGCGACGGAGCGACGCGCCGGTATTTATGACGCCGCTTGAGGCGCGCTCGGTGGGCGAGATCTGGACGAATGGCGCATGGACTGGCCGTGAGCTGGCGGTACTGTTTCTGGCTCACGGAATGCCTGCGACTCTGGCGCAGGCGGTCGCGGATCGAGCCGAGGGAACGCAGCAGATGACGCAGCCGCTGCCCGAGATTACGGCGCTGGCCCGGCTGACGATCCCAGAAGGCGCCGAGTATGCTGCTCCCAACGCGCCGCTGCTGATCGCTGGACGGTTGTTCCAGCCGCTGGTGCTGCCGGGCCACGCCGACGAGCATCTCTGCCTGTACGAGCCGGCCACGGGCGTTCTGCTGGCCGCCGATCACGTGCTGCCGCGCATCAGCCCAAACATCAGCGTCCTGCCGCACACGCGCCCCGATCCGCTGGGTCGTTATCTGCGCAGCTTCGCGGTGCTGGAATCGCTGGCGGTCGAGATCGTGCTGCCGGGCCACGGACCCGCGCTGACGAACCTCGGGGAGCGGCTAGAGCAGCTGCGGGCGCATCATAGCGAGCGCCTGGAAGAGGTCATCATGGCGCTGGGCGCAGGCGCGACTGCCTACCAGATCGCCACGCGCGTTTTTCGTATGGATGAGCTTTCGCCGCATCAGGCGCAGTTTGCAATGGGCGAGACCATCGCGCATCTCGACTATCTGGTGGCCGAGGATCGGGTTGAGCACATAGCCGGCGAGCCGATCACGTATCGGCTGAAGCGCTAGCAAGGGTGGAGATTCGGCGTATATCAGGCTGTGCTTTCTTCAGCCTCATGCACATAGCGCAGCGCGATCGCCACGCCCAGCAGCGTCAATGTGGCGGCGATGATGCAATTGACCAGCAGCGACGTCGCCTCCAAAACCGGCACGCCGATCTGCGAGGAGATCGCGCGACTGACCTGAATTGCTGTTACAACCAACGCCATAACCGTCGCCCGACCAACGGTGCTGATGGTTGTAGAAAAGGTCAGCGAGGCGACGATCGCAAATTCGACAAAGACCGCGAAGAGCATGTAGCACGCCAGGTAGCTGATCCAGCTGACGCTCACAAACGGCTGCGCCAGAAAAAGCAGCGCGGCGATCGTAAAGGACAGGATCGTGGCGCGGCGCTTCCCCAGCCGATCGGTCAAGAGCGTCGAGCCCAGCGCGCCGATCATCTCGCCCAGGCCGAACACAAACGCTGCGGCTCCAAGGTCGGTCAGCGATGCGTTGAAGCGTTGCGTGACCCACGGCACCTGCGCGATATACAGCACTTCCCAGCCGCCCAGCGCGAGAAACAACAGCCCGAACATGCCCAGCACGCTCGGATTCCTGACGATCATCAAGAACGATTCGTCCGATCCTCCATTGCCGCGCAGATGCGCCGCTTCGACCGGCAGTATGAGGATCGTCGCGAGCGTCATCACGGCGACCAGCGCGCTGAGGATCAGAAACGGCTCGACCAGACTCTGCTGACGCTGCACCAGCCAGGCCAGCGCCGGCACAGCCACGATCCCTGAGAGCGCCCACGACATCTCGATCAGTCCAACCGCTCGCCCGCGCTCCGCGTACGAGGTCAGCACCGTCACATAGGCCTGAATCGCCGGCTGATACAGGGAAACACCTATCCCGCACGCGCCGTAGGCGGCGATCAGCAGGCCCAGCGTGGGACTGGCGGCAATGCCCAGCGTGCCGATCAGCGTTAGCCCCAGACCGCCGAGCATCGTCGCGCGGTAGCCGATGCGATCGCTGAGCCAGCCGCCGATGGGACTGACCAGGCCGAACAAGACCTGGATCGTGACAATCCAGGTTGCCGCCGCGACCGAGACGCTAAAGCGCTCTGAGATAAACGGGACCAGCGGGTAGGCGATGCGAAAGATTGCGTTGAGCACAAAACGACTGGCAACAAGCGTTGCCAGTCGGCCAGCGGATAAGCGAGCTGGTGTAGAAATCGTCGTAACCATAGCGCGGCATCATACCATGAGCACGTCAGTCAGGGAATCGTCGCCGCACCAAATCAGATAAGCTACTGGCCCGGCGCTAGCTCTCCAGCGGAACGACAACGCGCACCGTGGTTCCGGCTCCCAGCGCCGAAATAATCTCAGCCGTGCCGCCGACCAGCCGTGCGCGCTCTTCCAGGCTCAGCAATCCGAAGCTGCCGCGCTGATCGTAGGAGGCTTTGACGCTTTGCAGATCGAAGCCTCGGCCGTCGTCCTGGATCGTCAGCAGGACATCTTCGCCCTGTTTCTGGATGCGAATCCAGATGTGCTGCGCCTGTGCGTGCTTGATCGCGTTGTTGACCGATTCTTGCACAATGTTGAAGAGCGTTCCCTGGACACGCTTGGTGAGCGGCCCGATGCCGTCCTGGCCCTCAAGAATGATCTTAGGCCCGCTGCTCTGCTCGAAGCGCTCAAGATATTGATGCAGCGTCGGCAGGAGGCCCTGGGTTTCGAGCACCAGCGGACGTAGCTCGAAGAGCAGCGTGCGCACCTCGTGGTTGGCGCGGTTAGCCAGCATCGCCAGCTTATCCAGCTCGGGCACGACCCGCTCGGGCTCTTTTTCGTAGAGCCGCTTGATAAAGCCCAGCGTCATCGTGATCGCCGCCAGCGCCTGCGCCGGGCCGTCGTGGAGATCGCGATTGAGCTGCTTGCGTACTTCTTCTTCGCGCGCGAGCAGGTTGTTGCGCTCGGTGCGCAGCTCGGCGACCAGCTGCGCGTTTTGCAGCACGACCAGGCCATAGCTGATCAGCGTCGTCGCCATTTCCATCTGCTCAAGATCGAACTGCACCTCGTCGCTGCCATAGAGCACCAGGCCATAGGTGCGCCGCGCCGAGCGCATCGGCAGGATCAGCACCGAGCGTCGCCCACCGATCGAGGGCAGGCTGGCTAGCTCAGGCTCGGCATGAGCATTGTTGAGCACACCGCCGTCGCCGCCGCGAATGATCGCGCCTAGCGTGCCGCTGGCCACGGTAAAGCGCGCGCTCAGCTCCGCGCCTTGCAGGTTACGCCCCGCAACAACATGCACCTCGTTGGGCTCGCCGGTCGGCAGCAGGATCGCGCCGGTCTGGTAGGGCAGCACCCGCACCGATTCGTTGAGCGTTGCCTCAAGCACGGTGCGTGGATTGCCGCTGGTGTTGAGCGAGACCGCCGCCTCGTAGAGTGCGCGCGCCCGATCGCGGTAGGCTTCGGCGTGCGCCAGGGCCTGAGCGGAGCGCTGCTCGGCCTGAGCCACGCGGCTGCGGTTATCGATCGTCCACTGCTCGGAGAGCATATTGCACAACCAGGGCAGCACGCCAAACATCAGGAGCTGGCTGGTGAAGCTCAGCACTTCGATCGAGGTGTTGGGCTTGAAAAGCAGCGCGATTGAGAGGAGCACCGCGCAGACGCTGAGCGCCAGCACGTTGACGCGCTTGAGCCGAAAGGCCGCCGCCACCAGGGGCAGCATAAATAGCGCGGCGTAGCCGTTGGCAGGGCCTGGCCCGACAAACGCCAGCGCCGACAGGCACAGCAGATCGCCCAGGTAGAACCAGGGCACGATCGCCTGGGCGCGTGGCGTCACGACCAGCACACCGGCAATGATCGAGAGCGCCACGTAGCCCCAAAAAACTTGACCGAAAAGATGGGATGTCGGCAGTGGAAACAGGTCTAACCCATGCAACAGCGTTGAGACCGCAAAGAGTAACACCAGCAAAAGCCAGCGCGCTACCGCATACAGCCGATCGCCGCCAAGGAACTGGGTTGTGGTGGAGCGGAGTGCAGCAAAACCCGCGGCCATAGATCTCCCAAAGTGACGTTAAGCCTTTGCTATGCGGGATCTGGCACTAACAGCTCGGTTGCGCCGTAGCGCTGCTCCAGGTGCTGTCTGAGCAGTTTTCTTGCATGGAAGAGCCGCGATTTGACAGTGCCCTCGGGCACGTTCGTGATCTCGGCGATCTCATGCACTGCGTAGTCATGGAGGTAGTACAGCACCAGCACCGCGCGATGCTTGGGGTCCAGCTCAGCCAGCGCCGACTGCACAAGCGCCTGCAACTCGTTCCGCTCGGCAGCGCGCTCTGGTGATGTGCTGCTCGGGGTGAAGAGGCGCTCTGCCAGCTCATGAAACGAGTCGGTCCATGCACGCAATCCCTTGAGGCGATTGTAGCAAAGATTGATGGCGACTCGGTAGAGCCATGGGGCTAACGGCAGTGAACCATCCAGCCTACCAGCATGACGGTACAACCGGAAAAAGGTATCTTGCAAAACTTCTTCCGCGATCTGTGGATCGCGCGTCACGCCCATCGCGGTTTGATAGACAGACGACTGGTACTTAAGAAATAGCGCTTCCAGCGCTCCCATGTCGCCCTGAGCGATCGCTCTCAGCCGTAGCCCATCTTCCGCGATTGCATTTGTGTCCTGGTTGGTTGCTATTGACAACTAACCCTCCATCCTAAGTTAAGAAGAGTATAGCATGGCGGTTATCCCTCCTCTATAGCTCTAGACCAAGAGACGAAAAAGAGACGAGCGCGAGATGTGCTCTCACGCCCGTGCGGGATGTTCCTTATGTCTATAGTACGGGAACGATCCGCGTCTAGATCTCTGGGTTGTTGCGCCGCGTGGGTTACCGTGAGCGGTATTCTTCCGGCAGCGCGTTGATGCTGTCGCGAACCAGCGCCGCAGATTTCTCGACGCCGGCCTTTTCTTCGTCGCTCAGCGGCAGCTCGATAATCTGCTCGATGCCGTTGGCGCCCAGTTTGACGGGCACGCCGAAGAAAATATCGTTGAGGCCGTATTCGCCCTGCATAAAGGCCGACGCCGGCAGGATGCGCTTCTTGTCCTTGAGGATCGCCTCGACCATCTGCACGGTCGCCGCCGATGGCGCGTAGTAGGCGCTGCCGGTCTTGAGCAGCTGCACGATCTCGCCGCCGCCCTTCTTGGTGCGCTCCACAATCGCGCTCAGCCGATCCTGGGGAATGAACTCCGTCACGGGAATGCCCGAGATCGTGGTGTAGCTCGGCAGCGGCACCATCTCGTCGCCGTGACCGCCCATCAGCATCGCCTGAACGTCTTCCACTGAGACGCCGGCCTCCTGGGCGATAAACGTGCGATAGCGCGCGGCGTCCAGCACGCCGCCCTGGCCCATGACCTTCTCGCGCGGCAAGCCCGCAACTTTGTAGGCCAGGTAGGCCATAGTATCCATCGGATTGTTGACGATGATGATGCTGGCGTTGGGCGAGGTCTTGACGACTTTCTCGATATTGCTTGAGGTGATCTCGGCGTTGATCTTGAGCAGGTCCTCGCGGCTCATGCCCGGCTTGCGGGGCGCGCCCGAGGTCAGGATCACTACGTCGGAGTCTTTGGTCTCGTCGTAGCCGTTGGTGCCGACGATGCTCACGTCGAAGCCTTCGATCGGGCCGGCCTCAAGCAGGTCGAGACCTTTACCCTGGGGAATGCCCTCGACAATATCGACTAGCACGACATCCGCGAGCTCTTTGGACGCAATCCAGTGGGCGCAGGTCGAGCCAACGAAGCCCGCGCCGATGATGGTTACTTTTTTACGCATAGAATAGCCCCTTCCTTTTGCCCGGCTATTCTAGCACAGGTAGCACCACGAGCCGCCAAAATTGGCGGCGAACAAAGGATCAAATGAACAAGGGAACAAAATTAAGCGCGTGATGTTCTTTATTCCCTTGTTTTTTTGTTCGTTTGTTCTTAAAACTCCGTCACGCTGCTGAAGTTGAATTCGCCGATCTTGAGCGCCGGTACTCGATACACGACGCCGACGAAATCACGCTCCAGGAGCGTCTCGCTGCTCAGATCTTGCACGTTTTTGAGCGCTTCCAGCACGCTCTGCGTAAAGCGGAAGTTGCGGATCGGCCCTGCGATCTCGCCGTTTTCGATCAGGAACGTGCCGTCGCGGGTCATGCCGGTCAGGATCGAGTGCTTGGGATGGACAATATTGACATAGTGGAAGCGGGTCACATAGACGCCGCGCTGGACGCCTTTGACCAGCTCGGCCTTGGGTGTGCTGCCTGGCTTGAGAAAAATGTTGGTCCCGATCGGGCCGTTGGTGTTGGGCGCCGGCCAGGCGTGACCGGTTGAGCGGCTGTTGTTTTTGGCCGCCGTCTGCGTGTCGTAGACGACGCTGGTGCTGACGCCATTTTTGATCAGTGGAACCAGCTGTTTGGGAATGCCCTCATAGTCGAAGGGCATGGGCATGCCGGTAGGATCGGTGCCGTCGTCGTAGATCGTTACGATCGGCGCGGCCTGCTGCTGGCCCAGCTCCAGCGGCGAGCGTCCTTCTTGCAGCGCCAGCGCGCCAAAGCCGATGAAGTTAAGATAGGTTATCAGCTCGGAGACCGCGTATGGCTCCAGCACGACCGGATACACGCCGGGCGGCAGCGGCTGAGGATTGAGCGAGCGCACAGCTTTATCCACAGCCTCGCGCCCGATCGCCTCGGGATCGAGATCGCCGATGTCGCGGCTGGCGTTCGCGGCCCAGCCCGACGCCTCGCCCATGACCACCGTGTTGAGCTCGGTATGGGTGCGCGGATGGTAGGCCCACACGCCGAGCGAGTTGGCAACCGCGATCTCTTCGCGTCCCGTCGAAAACGCTCCAGCGGCGATCAAGCCCTGCTCCCTGGCCAGCCGCACGATCGCGCCGACGCCATCCGCCCGATATTGCGGCGTGCAATCGGCGGTTGCCTGGCTCCAACCGTCGGCGGGCGTGATCGGCTGCGGGCCGGGCAGCGATGTGAACTCGGGATTCGGCGGCTGGCGCTTGGCGATCTCGATAGCGGCATCCAGCGCACGCCTCAGCCCGCTCTCCGATGGATCATTGGTCGCGGCGACACCAATCTGCTGACCGATCACGGCGCGAATCCGAATCTCCATATTAGTCTCGGAGACGTGCTGGTGAATCTCGTTGTTGGCGAAGCGCGTCAGCTGCTCCTCGCCGGCGCTGACGACGACCTCCGTTTGATCGGCGGTGGAGTCCGTAAGCACGCGATCGGTGATGCGGCGAATGGCATCGGAGCCAATCATTATCGCTGTCCTTTCCTGATTCGACTGAATCCATGATAGCAGAAGCCCACAATCCGCGACAAGCGTTCGCCGATCGGTAGCTGGCATGTTTTCTGCTATATGTCTACATAACTTTTTCGCTCACATCCAGGCAGGAGGTAATAAGATGCAACAAGAGCCGTATGACCGCCGCGTCGTGCAGGAAGAGATTGTACACACGCCGCAGGGCGCGGACGCGACCGTTGTCGAGCAGCGGACACATATCGAGCCCACGCCTGCCGAGCGCCAGCTTGGCTCGCTCTACCGGGCCAAGCAGATCGTCTGGTTTATCGTCGGTTTGATCGTCGCGCTGGTAGCGCTGCGCTTTGTGCTGCTGGCGGCGGGCGCGAACGTCGATGCCGGCTTCGGCGCGCTGATCTTCAACCTGTCGCAGCCGTTCGTCACGCCGTTCTTGCCGCTCTTCAACGAGCAGAACGCGCGTGTGGAGTTCTCCGATCTCGTCGCGATCGCGGTTTATCTCTTGCTCGGCTGGGGCATCAGCAAGCTGCTAGAGATTATGATGTCGCCGCGCACGCCACCTGTCGGCTACTAATGTTCCCCGGCATCAGGACCACAGGCGGCAAAACGCCTGCGGTCCTTTCTTTGCAGAACCCATGCTATAATCTTTAGAGGAGGATGGCTATGGCACAGCCACAGCTTGATCTTGACCATTTTCGCCGTCGATTAGAAGAGATGCGCCAGTCGCTGCAAGGAGAGATGGACAGCCTCAACGACGAGGTTGCGAACATCAATCAGCAAGAAGGCTATGGCGTTAAAAATCATCCAGCTGAGGATGCTACCGAGCTGTTCACGCGCGAGCGCAGCCTGGCGATCGAGACGCAGCTTCAGCGTGAGCTTCAGCAGATCGACCATGCGCTGGAGCGCATCCAGGCCGGGACGTATGGCGTGTGCGAGGTCGGCGGCGAGTCAATCCCGGTTGAGCGGCTAGAGGCGCGGCCTTTGGCGACATTGTGTATTCAACACCAGCGCGAGCGCGATGAGCAAGAAGGCGGCACGACTCGCACGGTTGTGTAGCGGGAAGCAGACGCGCTGGCGGCGTGTGAACATCTGATATGAATCAAAAGCTTCTCACAGGACGGCGGCTGATGATCCCTGCGGTCATTGCCGCCGTTGTGATTATTCTCGATCAGCTCACCAAAGCCTGGATTCTCAGCATCTGGCCGCAGCCCTACACCGGCGAGATCGCGATTATTCAGGATTGGCTGGAGCTGACCTACATTCAGAATACCGGCGTGGCCTTCGGGCTCTTCAGCGGCGTGCCGCAGTTGTTCACGATCACATCGCTACTGATCGTCGCGGTGGCGATCCATTTTTATCTCAAGCATGTGCCGGAAGATCATGGCTGGCTGGCGCTGAGCCTGGGCCTGATCGTCGGCGGCGCGCTCGGCAACGTGATCGATCGCGTGCGCTTCGGCTACGTGGTCGATTTCGTCAAGACCTTCGACGGTCGCTTTCCGATCTTCAACGTCGCCGACTCGTGTATCGTCATCGGTGTGTTTGTGATGGCTATTTTTCTGGCGCAATCCGAAGATCGTTCGCATCCGCCACGGGTCGCGCCGACGATCGAGGCCGAAGATGGGCGCTGAGCTTGAGCCGCTGGTGCTGGTTGTCGAGCCGGAGCAGGCCGATACCCGGCTTGACCGCTATCTGGCGCTGGTCGTGCCCGACATGTCGCGCTCGTATGTCCAGCATCTGATCAATGATGCCCATGTGCGCGTCAACGGTAAGCTCGTCAAGCCCAGCTACGCTGTCCAGCCCGCTGACGAGGTGAGCGTTACGCTGCCGCTGCCTCAGCCGACCGACATTGTCGCCGAGAATATCCCGCTGACGATCGTGTACGAGGATGCGGATCTGCTGGTGGTGGATAAGCCGGCGGGCATGGTGGTGCATCCCGCGCCGGGCCACGCGACCGGCACGCTGGTCAACGCGCTGCTCTACCACTATCCCTCGATGCAGATTGGCGATGATCTGCGGCCGGGCATCGTCCATCGCATCGACCGCGATACCTCGGGGCTGCTGGTCGTCGCCAAAAACGATCGGGCCAAGACGCAGCTTCAAACTCAGCAGCAGGCGCGCGAGATGCTCAAGATCTATCTGGCGCTGATCGAAGGGCATTTCAAGGAGCCGCAGGGCGTGATCGACGCGCCGATCGACCGGCATCCGACCGACAGGCTGCGCATGGCGATTATGCAGAGCGGACGCTCGGCGCGCACGCACTACCGTACCTGCGAGATTCTCGGGCCGTACAGCTTGATCGAGGCCAAGCTGGAGACCGGACGCACACATCAGATCCGCGTTCACTTTACGCACAAGCATCACCCGGTCGTCGGCGATCCGCTCTACGGGCCGCGCCGGCAGACGCAGCAGCTCGGCCTGAAGCGCCAGTTTCTGCACGCGCACCGGCTAGGCTTTACGCGCCTCGACGGCCAGTGGATCGAATGCACCTCGCCGCTGCCCGCCGATCTGCAATCTGTTCTCGATCAGCTCCACGCGCGCTACGGCGACGGCTCTGTGCAGTCGTTCGATCCGTCGAAGCCGTGGTGGGTGGAGTAGGACGAAGGAACAAAAGAACCAAAGAACAAGGGAACAAAAAGAACTAACGAGAGAACAAAGAACAAAAGAAGAACCTAGAACCTAGAACCTAGAACCGGGGAATGAACAAAAGAACAAAGAACAAAGAACAAGAAAGCAAACGGACACACTGAGAGATAGACTTTACAATCACAATTGAGCAATAATTCCGTAGGAGTGTGATTTATCACGCCCTGAACGCTTGATTGTAACCAATATTCTGCTGAATTAGCGAATCTTTATGATCGCATTCTTCCCCCTTCGCCTATGGCAATGGGAGAAGGGGTCAGGGGATGAGGGCCAGTCGAAAGAACAAAGGAACAGAGACCAAACAATATTGGTTATTTGTTCCTTTGTTCCTTTGTTCCCTTGTTCGCCCGAAGCTCACTCCCCAGGTTTGCGCGGCGGATCGTTCCAGGGCACCAGCGTAGCCCGCTGAATCGCGCGCTGCACAATCGTGCTTTCGAGCCAGTTGTCGAACTGCTGCACGGCCGTCGATGTGCGCGACAGCAGCCCCGCCGTTACGATCGCCAGTGTCGAGAGCAAGCTGATCGCGACCGAGATCGCCTCGATGAACTCGTTCTGCACCTGCGAGCCGATGTTGAACTGATCTACAATTGCCAGCGCCAGGCTGAAGATCGAGAACACCAGAAAGCCGACCGCGAATGCGATCACAATCAGCAGCACGATGGTAATGGTTCCGGCGATCAGATTGGCGCGACGGCGAAAGCCAGGGTTGACATAATCCAGTGGCTGGCGTGAGGCGAAGATCAGATCGCGCCAGGTGCGAACCTGACGAAACAGATTGAAATGCAGCTGCTGTGGCGGCGTGCGCGAGGCGCGTCCCGTCACCTCTACACCCACCTGCGACCACTCGCCGGCTGTCGCCCAGGCTTCTTTTGGCGCTTCCCATCTCCAATGATCCAGACTATGCCCGATCGCGTTGCACAGCTCGTCGCTGAAGGCGTCGCTCAGCTCAGTCATGCGCTCCTGCATGCGCTGAATGCGGTGCGCGCGCAGCAGCGCCTCGATGGATTGGCGTCCGCTAAGAAAGGCGGGATCGCTGGGCTCCGCCATGTACCAGTAGGTGTCAGCCAGGCTGCCGCCATAGGTCATCGCCCGACCGAGCGCCGCCGAGCGAACGTTGAGCTGCACCCAGGTGTTACGGCTCCAGGCTTCCAGCGCGCTGTGGATCTGCTTTTTCTGCTCCAGGCTCAGCACCGGCACCGTGTCGGCGGTGAAGTGCGCCAGCTCCGGGATCTCAGGCTGCGGCAGTCGCAGCGCAGCCGCTAGCTCCGTCAGCTGACGGTAGCTGACCTCAAGCCGCTGCGAGCCGCTGAGATCGCTGTTGGAGTAGGAGAAGCGCGGCAGCTCGTTGGGATCGTTGCGCTTGTTGGCAAACTCGGGCTGGTACACGCGCAGCCGTCCAAATGTCTCGGCGACGGCCCAGCCCAGGCGGAGCGCGCGCTGTAGATCTTCGGACGGGTTTGCTGGATTGGTCTGCTCCACAATTTGCGGTGGAGCGCTGCGGTGTTTAAGTCGGCGTCGACGAATCATAGGTGTTTATCGATCAACAGATTAAAGTGGTTACGATTGAAAACAGTACGGCGAATCGTTGCATAATTGGTCGATCGCGTCAATCGGCACTGCTAGCGGCTGAATGAGCGACGTCGGGTCGAGAGCATGACCAGCAGCAGGCAGATGCCACCGCCTAGCAGTGCGCCCACGATCGCGCTGATCGAAGCTGTGCCTAGCATTGTCGCCAACGATCCGGCCGCAATCATGGGACCGAAGCCGGGAATCGCCAGCGCGCCCAGCCCAAGCAGCATGCCCAGCACTCCACCCATGATAGCGCCAAGCACGACACCTACGATCACAATCAGCAGATTCATCGCGCGCTCCTTTGCTTGAGATGTGTGGACGTACCGCAAGAACAAGGCCGTTAAACGAAAACAACGGCAGGCTTCCACCCCTGCCGTTGCCCATCCTTTCCCTTATTCCACCTAGCGGCCCGCCTCGTAGCGCTTGCTCACTTCTTCCCAATTTACCACGTTCCACCAGGCCTGAAGATAGTCGGGCCGGCGATTCTGGTACTTGAGGTAGTAGGCGTGCTCCCACACGTCGTTACCCAGGATCGGCGTGTTGCCCTCGCTGATCGGGTTGTCCTGGTTAGCGGTGCTGGTGATCGAAAGCTTGCCGTCGCTACCGCGTACCAGCCAAACCCAGCCGCTGCCGAAGCGCTTGGTGCCGGCGTCGTTGAACTGCTTCTTGAAATCCTCGAAGCTGCCAAACGAGTCGTTGATCGCGTCGGCGAGCGCACCTGTGGGCTCGCCGCCACCGTTGGGCCCCATGATCTGCCAGAACATGGTGTGGTTGACATGTCCGCCACCATTGTTGCGCACGGCGGTGCGAATATCTTCCGGCACGCTGTTGAGGTCGCGGATCAGATCCTCGGCGCTCTGGCTTTGAAGCTCAGGATATTTTTCCAATGCCGCGTTCAGGTTATTGACATACGCTGCATGGTGTTTGTCGTGGTGGATCGTCATCGTCTGCGAGTCGATGTGCGGCTCCAGGGCGGCATAGTCGTACGGTAACGGCGGTAATTCATGTGCCATTGTGATCCTCCTTGTAAAAACTGAATAACCGGCAAAGATCGCCGCAAATGATGTGCCACTAGCACCCGTACATTGGTCCAGGTTTTGTAGCGCTAGGCCGCATCGCCCGCCAGCTGCTCGCCGATCACCTCCGCATCCACTGGCGGACCGGTGACTGGAACGCTGGTCGCGGCGCGCTCCCGCTCGATCGTTGCGGCGAACTGCTCCAGCATTGTCTGCTGTCGCGAGTTGAGAAAGGCGACGGTCCGCTTGGCCTTCACGGTCTGCCAGGCTTCCTCAACACTCATTCCAGTGTACACCAAGTAGCAGGCACACAAGAGCGCCGATCGGCCTACACCTGCGTGACAATGGATCAGGACCATTTTGCCAGCACGCACCGCCTCGTCGATAAAGGCGGCTCCCATGCGCAGCTGTGCCAGCGTCGGGATCGAGTGGTCGATCGTCGGTAGGCGCAGGTAGCCATCGGGCTGAATCTCGCCGAACGCGTCTTCGTCGTGGCGCTCGGCCTGAAGGCTGACCACAACGCTGACGCCTTGCTCGACCAGCTGTCGCCAGTCATCTCGATCGATAAAGCCACCGACTACCAGCTGCGGCGTGACCGCGTCGGCGTTGGGCGGGAGATCGGGCCGGCTCTGTCGCTGCCAGCGCCGGAAGCGTGCGAATATCCGCGAACGTGTACGAAAGGCTGAGTGAGGAATACGCATCTGTATCGCCATTTCTTCAAATCGTCCCCTTGATTGTACAATGCACTGCGCGCTACGGGCAAACAAGGGAGAAGGGAACAAAGGAACAAGGAAACAAACGAACAAAGGTGAGGTTGCTTGTTCTTTAGTTTGTTCCTTGAAGCAGGCCCTCACCCCTACCCTGCGGGCATCCCCTCTCCCGTTGCGACAGGAGAAGGGGAAGAGTGGTATTGCTTTGTTCTTTGCTCTCAGTTCTTTGTTCTCGTCTCCGGTTCTAGGTGCTTCTTTGTTCTCTTGTTCGTTTGTTCCTTTGTTCGTTTTTATGCTACGATCGCGGCATCTTGCAAAGGGGCGACCATGAATCGGAGTCGGCTCAACCTCTTGCCGGTGCTCAAGGCGGCGGCGCTCAAGTGGAACTCGGATAATTGCGTCCGGCTCGGCGCGTCGCTCTCGTACTACACGCTTTTCTCGCTGTTTCCGCTGATCCTCGTCGTGCTGACGATCATCCGGCTGATCCTCGCCAATTCCGACGACGCGCAGGCGCTGATCCTCGATGCGCTGTCGAGCGTGACCGGCGGCTTTCGCGACGATTTTCTGCGCGCGCTGGAGGCGGCTCAGCAGACTCGCAGCGCCTCAGGGATCGTCGGCACGGTGACGCTCATACTGGGCGCGACCTGGGTCTTCGGCGAGCTGGTAAGCGCGTTCAACATCATCTGGGGCCTGGAGGCGCCCTCGCGCGGCGGGCCGCTCCAATTTCTGCGCGCCACCTTCTTCTCATTTGCGCTGGTGCTGTCAGGGGCGTTCCTGCTGCTGGCCTCGATGATCATCAGCGCGCTGCTGACGGCGCTCGGCAAGTTCATGCAGACGCTGCCCGGCGGCGTCACGGTCTGGGGCGTAGCTCAGATCGGGATCAACCTGTGTGTGCTGACGCTGATCTTTGCGCTGCTCTTCAAATATTTGCCCCAGACCTACGTCGCCTGGCGCGATGTGTGGCTGGGCGCGCTCCTTACGGCGGTGCTGTGGTCGCTGCTTCAGTTCGCGATCGGCTACTACATCGCGCTGAGCAGCTACAAAAACTACGGCGCGGTCGGCTCGATCCTGGCGCTGGTCGCCTGGGTCTATCTTTCGTCGCAGGTGATCTTCTTTGGCGGCGAGTTCACCTCAGTCTACGCCTGCCAGTACGGCAGCCGCGCCGATGTAGCGCTCAACGCGCGCCGAGCCTCGGAGACGCCGGTCGCCTTTGTCACGGCGACGAAATCCAGGCCCGATCCGAGCCGTGAGCGGATTGTAAGCGGCGCTGCCGGCGTTGTCGTGGGCGCGATCGGCGCGCTCTGCCTTGCGATGGTCGCGCTGGTGATCGGGCTGGGACGCCAGCTGAGGCGTCTGCGATCAGGCTAAATACTTTTCCCGACAATCTTTTTCATACCACAAGGACGTTGTATGCCAATTTCGATGATCGTGCATGGCGGCGCGTGGGCTATTCCCGACGCCGAGATCGAGGCGCATTTGGACGGAGTGCGCGCCGCGCTCAACGCGGGCTGGGAGCTGCTGGCGGCGGGTGGGTCGGCGCTGGATGCGTGCGAGGCGGCGGTGCGAGTCATGGAGGACGATCCGACCTTCGACGCGGGCGTCGGCTCGTTTCTCAACTCGGCGGGGCAGGTCGAGATGGACGCGGCGGTGATGGATGGCCAGACATTGGACGCGGGCGCGGTCGCGGCGATCGGGCGGGTGCGCAATCCGGTGCGGCTGGCGCGGCATGTCATGCAGACCGAGCATGTGCTGGTCGTCGGTGTGGGCGCTGAGCAGTTGGCTGAGGCGGCCGGCATTCCCGGCTGTGATCCGATGGATCTGATCGTGCCGCGTGAGCGCGAGCGCTGGGAGCGGGTGCAGTCCGACCCGTCGTTCGCGATCGAAGATGTGTTTCGCGGCCACGATACCGTAGGCGCGCTGGCGCTGGATGCCGAGGGCAACATAGCGGCGGCGATCTCGACCGGCGGTGTGCCCAACAAGCTGCCGGGTCGTGTGGGCGACACGCCGTTGATCGGCTGTGGGCTGTACGCCGACAACGAGGCGGGAGCCTGCTGTGCCACGGGTCTGGGCGAGTCGATCATGCGCTCCGTGCTTTCCAAGAGCGTCGTCGATCGGCTGGCCTACGGCGAGACTGCGCAGTCTGCGGCCCACAGCGCGATCGAGCTGCTGGAGCGCCGCACCAGCGGCGCGGCCGGCTGTATTGTGCTGCGGCCTGACGGCAGCGTGGGTGTTTTCCATAACACGCCGCGCATGGCCTACGCCTATCGCGCCGGCGCTGACGAGCCCGTTGTCAGCGTTAGCCACGACCAGCGCTAAGGATCGATCTTCCCGTGCTGATGAACAAACGAGGCTTTGCGACGCTCAAGTATGACATATAGGCCAAATGGCATATTGTCTTATCGACACCAATATGATAATATTCTTGAGCAACAAACTAAGCAATAGGTGATAGTCATGGGACGCATCTACGAGAACATAACAGAAACGATCGGTCGCACGCCACTGGTCAAAGTCGGGAAGATCAACGATACCCAGGCGACAATCGTAGCCAAGCTGGAATTCTTTAATCCTGGCGGCTCGGTCAAAGATCGCATTGGCTTTTCGATGATCGACGCAGCCGAGAAGGCGGGCAAGATCCAGCCCGGCGTCACGACGCTGGTGGAGCCGACGAGCGGTAACACCGGCATTGCACTAGCGATGGTCGCTGCCGCCAAGGGCTATCGCCTGATCCTGACCATGCCCGAGACGATGAGCCTTGAGCGTCGCAAGCTGCTCAAAGCCTACGGCGCGGAGCTTGTGCTCACGCCCGGCACCGAGGGCATGACCGGCGCGATCCGGCAGGCCGAGGCGATTGCTGCCGATCTGGAAAACAGCTTTATTCCGCAGCAGTTCAAGAATCCGGCCAACCCCGAGATCCATCGCAACACCACCGCCGAGGAGCTGTGGGAAGATACCGACGGCAAGATCGACATTCTGATCTCCGGCGTCGGCACGGGCGGCACGATCACCGGCGTCACCGAGGTGCTCAAGAAGCGCAAGCCCGGCTTCCAGGCGATCGCGCTTGAGCCTGAAGCATCGCCGATTCTGTCGGGCGGCAAGCCTGGCCCGCACAAGATCCAGGGCATCGGCGCGGGCTTCGTTCCCGATGTGCTGAACACCGAGATCTACGACGAGGTTGTGCGCGTCTCGAACGAGAACGCCTACGCCACGGCGCGGCGCTTCGGCAAGGAAGAGGGCCTGCTGCTGGGTATCTCCGGCGGCGCGGCGGCCTGGGCGGCGCTCGAAGTTGCGCGCCGGCCCGAGAATGCCGGCAAGCTGATCGTCTTTATCGCGCCGTCGAACGGCGAGCGTTATCTGTCGACGCCGCTCTACGACGACGCCTAATCTCAATCGATACCGGCAGCGAGGCCGACTTCCAAGTAACGTTCGCTGTCCCGGGAAATTATGGCTTAGAAGCTGCTAAGTGCCTCCGGCCCGGAGGCACTTTTCTTTTGGGTGAATTCTGTGATTCAACTGACTGACCTACATAAAATCTATCACCAGCCGGGACGTGAAGTCGTCGCGCTGGACGGCGTGAGTCTTGAGGTTAAGCCCGGCGAGATCTTCGGCGTGCTGGGCCAGAGCGGCGCGGGCAAATCCACGCTGATCCGCTGCGTTAATCTGCTGGAGCGGCCCACGTCGGGCTCGGTTAAGGTGGGAGGGCAGGAGCTAACCACGCTGCCCGCGCCGGAGCTGCGTGCGGTTCGCCAGCAGATCGGCATGATCTTTCAGCATTTTAATCTGCTTAGCTCGCGCACCGTCGCCGAAAACGTGGCCTTTCCGCTGGAAGTGATCGGCTACGATCGCGCCAAACGTGCGGCTAGAGTCGCGGATCTGCTGGCGCTGGTTGGCCTCGAAGACCGCGCCAACGCCTACCCGAGCCAGCTCTCAGGTGGCCAGAAGCAGCGCGTCGGCATTGCGCGAGCGCTGGCCGGCGATCCCAAGGTGCTGCTCTCCGACGAGGCCACTTCCGCGCTCGATCCGCAGACCACGCGCTCGATCCTTGAGCTGCTCCGCGATCTCAACCAGCGGCTCGGCCTGACGATTCTGCTGATCACCCACGAGATGAGCGTTGTCAAAAGCATCTGCGACTCGGTGGCCGTGATGAGCAACGGACGGATCGTCGAGCAAGGGCCGGTCGTGGATGTGATCGCCCGTGCCGATTCCCGGCTGGCGGCTGAGTTTTTCCCGCAGCTGCGCAATCACACGGCGCGGCCAGGCACGGTGCTGGTCAACATGACCTTTGTGGGCGACGCGGCCGAGCAGCCGATTTTGACCACGCTGGCGCGCAAGTTCGATCTCGACGCCAACATCCTCGGCGGCAGCATCGAGACGATCGCCGACCGTCGCGTTGGTCAGCTACAGGTCGAGCTGTCGGGCGATCGCCAGCGGATCGATCCGGCGCTCAGGTTTCTGCGTGACAACGGCCTGCGTCTGGAGGTGATCGCGTAATGGAATTGGCAGAGCTGACGCAAAGCCTCTGGGAGGCCACACTCGAAACGTTGTACATGGTCGGCGTTTCGACCTTCTTCACCATGCTGCTGGGCTTGCCGCTGGGCGTGCTGCTGGTCATCACCGATGCCGGCCAGATCCTGGCAGCGCCGCGTCTCAACAAAGTGCTGGGCGCGATCGTCAACGTCGGGCGCTCGCTGCCGTTCATTATTCTGCTGGTTGCGGTGATTCCGCTGACGCGGCTGCTTGCCGGCACGTCGATTGGCAGCACGGCGGCGATTGTGCCGCTGACGATCGCGGCGATTCCGTTCTTCGCTCGCGTGGTCGAGACCGCGCTGCGCGAGGTCGATCGCGGCCTGGTCGAGGCGGCGCACTCGATGGGCTGCACCAACTGGCAGATTATCGCCAAGGTGCTGATCCCGGAGGCGCTGCCCTCGCTGGTGCTGGGCCTGACGATCACAATCATCGGTCTGCTCGGCTACTCGGCGATGGCGGGCGCGGTCGGCGGTGGCGGCCTGGGCGATCTCGCGATTCGCTACGGCTACCAGCGCTTCAATACACAGGTCATGATCGCAACCGTGGTGCTGCTGATCCTGCTCGTGCAGGGCATCCAGATGCTCGGCGATCGAGCGGCGCGGCGGATTTCAAAACGATAAAAGAGGAGAATCATGCATACATCGTTAGCTCGTTTCACAGCACTTTTGCTGTTGCTCGTCGTAGCGCTTACCGGCTGCGGTGCGAATACAACTCAAACCGATGGCGCGGCCTCGCCGGCTGCGTCAGGCAGCGCGGCTGCGGGCCAGACCGTGACGCTGAAGGTCGGCGCCTCGCCGGTGCCGCACGCCGAGATCCTGAAGTTTGTGCAGGATAATCTGGCGGCTGCTGCCGGGCTGAATATCGAGATCGAAGAGTTTACCGATTACGTCCAGCCCAATGTCGCCCTCAACGACAAGCAGATCGACGCGAATTTCTTCCAGCATGTGCCCTACATGGAGGATCAGGCCACGCAGCGCGGCATCGATATGGTCGCCGTGACCAGTGTGCATATCGAGCCGCTGGGCATCTACTCCAACAAGGTCAAGTCGCTGCAAGAGGTCGCCGATCAGGCCGTCGTGGCGATCCCCAACGACGCAACCAACGGTGGTCGCGCGCTCCAGCTGCTGGCAACCAATGGCCTGCTCACGCTCGAAGAAGGCGTCGGCACCAACGCCACGGTGCAGGACATCACAGCCAATCCTAAGCAGCTTCAGATCGAGGAGCTTGAGGCGGCTCAGCTGCCGCGCTCCCTGGAGGATACCGACATCGCGGTGATCAATATGAACTATGCGCTGGAGGCTAATCTCAAGCCCAGCACCGACGCGCTGGCGCTAGAGGCGGGCAAAGATAATCCCTACGCCAACGTGCTGGCCGTGCTGCGCGATCGTCAGAGCGATCCCAACATCCAGAAGCTGGCGCAGCTGCTGAATTCGCCCGAGGTCAAGCAGTTTATCGAGGAGAAGTATCAGGGCGCAGTTCTGCCCGCGTTCTAGCGCTTAAACCAGACCGGCTCCTGTCTTTCGACGGGAGCCGGTTTTTGATTCTGTTGATTTCTGGTTGCAGATCTAGCGGTGCTCGATCCAGCGCTCGTGGCACTCGGGACAATGAATCCGCACGATCAGCCGCGCTACACGCACCACATGAAACGTTCGGTAGGGCTGCTCAACCGTATGACAGACCGGGCAGCAGATCTCGCCGGTCGCGCGCCGGCGCAACAGCCGCCACAGCTGCTCGATGCCGTGCAGAATCAGCGCCAGTACGAACATCATGCTGTATGCGCCGAACAGCGCGGCCAGCGGCAAGAACGAGGTATGCCACGGCTCCGGCAGCAGCGCGATCACAATTACCGGAGTCAGCGAGCAGGCCATCGACGTCATCAGGTAGCGAAATTGATCGACAATGTGTAGCGAGCTGTTGTATCTGTCCATTAGCTAGCAGCTTCCTTGACTGGTTGATAGTCCTGTGGAACGATCAGCAGTGCTCCCTCAGGTACGGCCTCGACGTAGAGCGGCGTTGTGCCCAGCTCTTCGCCGTCGATCTGCGTTGGGAGCGGTGGCCGCGTGGTGATCTTGACCTGCGATGCGCTAAAATACCGCAGATTGCTGTTGCCGGTGAACTGCCGGGTCAGGATCTGAAATGCGATCCGCAGCGCGCCCAGCACAGTTGCCGAAGAAACAATCACCAGATCGAGCTTGCCGTCGTGCGGCTGAATGTTTGGTCCTAGCGCAATGCCCACGCTTTCGATCTGCCCGACGTTGACGACCATGATTGTATGCGCGCGTAGTCGCCGTCGCTGCCCATCGATCTCTAGCGTAATACGCGCCGGCCGCAGTGTAAAGAGGTTCTTGACGCCGGTCACGATATACGCCGCGAAGCCCAGCACGTTTTTCAGCTCCCGCGATGCATCAGCGATCAGGCGTGCATCATACCCCGCTCCCGCCACGAGCGCAAAGTAGCGATCTTCATTCGGCAGATAGCCCACGTCGAAGCGCTCAGCCTTGCCGGTGAACGCCAGATCCAGCGCCTGCTCGGTCTCGATCGGCACCTGAATCGCGCGCGCCAGTAGGTTGGCGGTGCCAAGCGGGATCTGCGCCAGCGGAGTCTTTGAGCCGTCCTTGATCAGTCCGCTCATGGCCTCCATAATCGTGCCGTCACCGCCCGCAACCAATACAAGGTCGAAGCCTTCGTCGGCGGCGGCCTGCGCCCACTTCAGCGCGTCGCCTGCGTCCTGTGTTTCCCGTATTTCGTAGGGCGCCTGCTCCTGCTCGCAGCGCTCCTCGATCAGCTGGCGAGTTTTTGTCGCGTCGTGTCGTCCCGAAGCCGGATTGATAATCACCAGCACTCGCCTATAGCCAGCCATGTTTGCTCCTGAGCCTAATCATTGAAACCGTTACGGTACAGGATCAGATAGCAACTTTTGCCCCAGGGCTGGCAGCACGCCCTGCTGCGGCACAAGGGCATACGCGCCGTTGACCGACGTTTCCCAGAGCATCGAGCCGTCGACGGTGTAGCGGCGCGCATTGGCGGGCTCGATCTCGCGCATGTTCCAGAGCATCGATACGACTAGATCCGGCGGCATGTCGGTATGAATATACGGCGTGAGTGCGGCCGTCAGCTGATCGGCCTCGTGCAAATTTTGCAGTGCGCCGCGCTCCCGGATCTTGGCGGCGATTCCCAGCATCACGAGCTGCTGTCGTTTGATCCGCTCAAAGTCGGAGTCGGGATGACGCGTGCGGGCATACATCAGCGCCGTTGCGCCATCCATCTGCTGCGGCCCCGGCAAAAAGTGCGCGACGGTATAGCCGTAATCCTCGGTTGGGAATTGACCGTCGTAGATCTCCTTGGGCACATCAACCGTGATCCCACCCAGCGCGTCGATCAGCGAGCGAAAGCCGGCAAAATCAATCACCACGCCATAGTCGATCGGAAGGTTATAGGCGCTGCTGAGCGTTTGTTTTGCCGCAGCAATACCGCCTCCGTTTGGTTGCGCGATCTCGCCCTGGTAAAAGGCGGCGTTGACTTTGCTCTCGCCGTAGCCTGGAATATTTAACCATAGGTCGCGTGGCATCGACAAAACACCGACATCGCCACGCTGCGGATCGATGTGTACCAGCATCAGCGCATCGCTGCGGGCGCGCATACCTTCGCCCGGCCGAGCGTCAAGACCGAGCAAAAGTACGGTCATCGGCTGCACGGCGGGTAGCACAGGTGTTGGCGTTGGCGTGATCGTAGGGGTTGTAGTTGCGGTTGGCTGTGGTGTTTCAGAAGGACGTTGGGTAGCAGTCGGCTCTACTGTCGCCGTTGGACCTGTCGTCGCCGTTGCCGAGGCGATCGCAAGTGGTAGCCCGCTCGACACAGGCGCAGCTGCAACGCCCCAGCTCTTGATGTCGCGGTTGTAGGCACGATACAACGGCAGCCCGATGTACCAGCCTGCAAAGAGCAGCAGCAACAAAAGACTCGCCAGTCCCGCGAGTAAGAATGAGGCTCCACGGCCTGATCGCTTTGACGGCGGCAAAGCAGAGGGAATCGTATTGTGTGTTTGTGGCAGCGGTGCAATGTTTAGTGGTGCTGCCGGCGATGCTATGCTTGGGGCAGGCTGCGGCTGAGCAGCTGCTGCGACCGGTGCCGCGACAAGCTGAGTAAGCAGACGCTGATCGAGCTGTTCGCGATACGCTCGACAATCGGCACAGGTGGCCAGGTGAAAGCCAAGCTGCGCATTGCGACCACGAGTAGAGCCAGGAATAATGCCTTGATCAAGGAGACGACGAGCTTCGGCGCATGTCATGAGAACCTCATTGGTAGGAATTGGTATTTTAACAAATCTCGTGTGCCTGCCGCAAGCGCTTTAAGCTGACGGAATCTTGATATAAGGCTTACCAAAGCCCTAACTGCTACGCAGCGTCGTTATTTGACAAATTGTTAGAGCGTGCTATACTACCGCCCGTTGTCCGCGAAGATGTTTCGCGGCAACACTTCTCTAAGGGGAAGAACAATCGAAGGGAAATATCGAAAAGCCTTGACAAGGTTTTAGCGATATGGTATAATCCCCTTCTGTCGTCAAGGACGACATCGGTTTCGCCTCTTCGCGAGGCAAACCTCCTGACAACGCGCAACGCATCGAGTGGTGACAGCTTCACCCTCGATTTTTTGTCGCCTGTCGCGTGCACCTGACCAACTGACGTGTGATGCGTGACCTGTGATTTTTTCGGATTGGACCCATCGCGGTGCCGGCGAGCTTTTTCGCTCCACCAGTGATGACGAGTTTGATCCTGGCTCAGGATCAACGCTGGCGGCGTGCCTAATG
>DASWTW010000055.1:0-38666 GCA_036401895.1 Herpetosiphonaceae bacterium
TAGCCAACGAGATCGATCTGACGTCCAACTAGTCACGCATCGACCATCTACCAGCGAACCTCTACCATCATACCGTATTCAGAATACGAGTATGGCAACAGCGACTGCGCGATTATCCCTTTTTGGGCGCGACAAAAGCCCCAGCCGTGGCTAGACGGCTGAGGCAGGATCGCGAGGTTGCGGCTGGATGAAAAGGCTTAGCGCTGAACCAGCTTCACGGCGTCGGCGATCACATAGCCAGTGCCGGCGGTCCAGCGGCTGACGCCCACGGTGTTAAAGGTTCCCGCGTTGAGCGCGAAGGTGCCGATGCTGACCCACTTGCCGCCGTTGACCCGCTGATCGACGTTGACATACTTGTTGCCGGTTGAGCTGACAACCACATAGGGCGTGGACGAGTTGTAGCCCGAGTTTGCGGCGTACCAGACGAAGACTTCGTAGTTGCGGCTGGACGGAACGCTGAATTTGTACCAGGCGGTGTCGGTGATGGCCTGGGGATTGGCGTAGCGGTAGTCGTTGCCGTAGCGCTGCGTGCTGTAGGTGGAGACGCCCCAGTTGGTGCTGGCAGTGAAGTTGCTGCTTGAGTTATCGACGATCGCTTCCCAGCCCGAGCTTTGAGTGACAAGCTGCATGTAGTAGGTCCAGTTCCAGTTCGGGCCGGGGTCGGTGTGCGTTGCGCCCGGAACTTCGACGTGGCCAATGATGTGCGTGCGATCCATCGGGATGTTGTACTTGAGACACACATTGCGCGTCAGCGCCGCCGAAGCCCGATACATCGCGTCGGTGTACCACGACGGATCGTTGACAAAGCCCTCGTGCTCGATGCCGATCGACCGCAGGTTATAAGTGCGTCCTGCGTGGTAGCCGATGTCTTTCTCGCGGACCATCTGCGTAATCTGGCCGTCGCTTGAGCGGATCACATAATGGGCGCTGACATGTGAGTTGGGATTCTGGAACCAGCTGATCGCGCTGTTGTACGAGCCCTGCGTCGTGTGGATCACAACCGTGTCGATGTCGTAGTCGACCTCGCGGTTGGCGACCTCATAGTTGCCGGAGTAGGCCGGATTCCAGATCGCCGGGGCATAGTCGGTGGACTGAATGCTGACCACGTCCTGGTATTTGCCGCGCTTGGGCTGGATCTCTTCTGCGCCGACCATCACGGTCTCGCCGCGCTTATCGGTGCCGCTGAGGCCCTGGTTGAGGAAGGTATAAACCTGATCGGCGTAGAAGCGCGCGAACGCGTCGTTGGTGGCGTGGCTGTACTGCGCGACGGCCGGATACCACTCGGTCAGATCTTTACGTGTCAGATCGCTGAGTCCCAGACCGTTGGCGTAGGATCGCAGCAGCGCAGCAGCGCCGCGAATATTCTGCGCGGTGTCGGTCTTGAGCGTGTCGGGCGCGAGGCGCAGCAGTTTGGCGGCCTCGTTCAAAGTTTGGACCTTGGGATTATCGACCAGGTGCATCACGCCGTAGCCATTGTCGAGGCTGGGCTGGCCGTTGTGATCGTCGAAGTGGGTTTCGGCGTAGGCCAGCGCTACCAGCAGATCACGAGGCACGTCGAACTCTTTGGCAGCGTGCTGAAAGGCCGCGTTCAGGCCCTTAGGTGCTTTTTCCTGAGCGTGGGTGCTGGAAACAAAGCTAGAGCCCAGCGCGAACGATACCGCCGCGACGAGCAATAACAGTCGAAACGCGGAATGGGCGAGGAATCGGGTCATGATCAACCTCGTACACTAGAAATGCTGCATATGGAGCTGGAAGTCTGCGCTCAGGCTTGATTCTGATCGCAGAGATGGGCGCGGGACTGGACGACGGACCAAAATCCTCCTTCGTTTGGTAAGAACGTGGGATGTGTGGACACAGCTGCCCGGCAGGTAACGAGACCGCTCGTGATTTCAAGCGGCCATGCATTCCGAGTTTAATAATTTTTTGACTTTAGCACGGCATGACGCGCGAGATCAAGTAGGGAAATCCCTACCTGTCCCGGCATAGATGCTTGACCGTTCCCAGCGCCGTGGGTACAATAGCAAATAATCGTAAATTTCTCATTGCTCTACGCTGATCGATCGGGCGCTTTGCCTGCTCGCTGCAACATTCTCTCCCAACCAAATCGTCTTTAACCCCCTGTTCGAATACCTTCTGGGTCTTCCGGTCTCGCTTGAGCAGGCCGACGCCATAGATCATTTCACGGTTATTGGAGGTACACATGTCGAACGTGGAGATCATTCGTGCCTGGAAAGACGAAGAGTTCCGCAGCAGCCTGAGCGCCGCGCAGTTCGCTATGCTTCCCGCACATCCTGCCGGTATGGTTGAAGTGTCGGATGCTGTATTTGGCAACGCTGCCGATTGTGATACCTGGGACGAGATGGCCTGCTCTTCGGTGTGCATCGTCGCATCGTGCCAGCACGCTGCTTGCTAATTGGTCTGGTTACTAGGGCGCACGCTTCGGGCGTGCGCCTTGCTATATTCCAATATATTTGACATAACATAACCTTGCGAAGGAGCAGCCACTCATGAGTCGTGCCTGGCTTCACGATCCGAGCTGGTATCACGCACTAACGCTCGCCGAACGGATCGGGCTCCTGCGGGAAAACCCCCAAAGCAGAGCTGCCGAGATCAACGCCGAGCTTGGGACGCGCCGAATGCAGCACTGGCAAACGCAGGCACCGTTCGCTGACACTTCATTCTTTGAGCAGCGTCTGGCGCAGGACGGCATCGACGAGGCTGAGCTGCTCTACCTGCTGAGCGAGCCGATCACAGCGGTTCGCGATCGCGCTGATGGGCTGCCCGACTGGCTGCTTCAGCTTGCCGAGGCTTTTGCGGAAGGCGCGTCGTCGTCGCCGGTTGAGCTGCCGCCGGCGCTCCAGAGCCAGGAGACCGCCCAATTCCTGGATTTGATCGAGCCGCTGATTCGCCAGGGGCGCGAACGACTGCGCGCCGGAATCGCCGCGCTGGTCGAGCGTTACGCCGCCGCGCCCTTCGATCCTACTGCCGCCGAGGCGATCATGTACGCTCAGCTTACGCCGCAGCTGCTGCCGATGATCAGCCGCGTGCTGGTGCTGGAGCTGAACGTGGCGCGGCTTCAGGGCCTGCTTCAGGGCGAGACGGCGCAGGAACGGTTTCAAAGCTTCCTCCAGCGGCTGATCCGGCACGATCACATGCTGCCTGTTCTACAAGAGTATGCAGCCCTGGCGCGTCTGCTGACTCAGCGCATCAACGCCTGGGTCGCCGTCAGCCTTGAGTTTCTGTCGCGGCTCTGCGCCGACTGGCCCGCGCTCCGAGCACTGCTCAGCCTGGAGAGCGATCCGGGCCATCTGGCAGCCGTCGACGGCGCGGTGGGCGATCGTCATCGCGGCGGGCGCAGCGTGCTGATCGCCAGCTTCGACTCGGGCCGGCGTCTGGTCTATAAGCCGCGCTCGATGAGCGTCGATGTGCATTTTCAACAGTTGCTGGAGTGGCTGAATCGGCGGGGATCGCATCCGCCCTTTCGCACCTTGCGGATTCTGGATCGCGAAACCTATGGCTGGGTCGAGTTCGTCGCGGCTCAGAGCTGCACGTCGCTCGAAGAAGTCCAGCGCTTTTACCGGCGGCAGGGCGCGTATCTCGCGCTGCTCTACGTCCTGGAGGCTACCGACTTTCACTTCGAGAATCTGATCGCCGCCGGTGAGCAGCCGGTGCTGATCGACCTGGAATCGCTGTTTCATCCGCGTCCGGCCGGCGAGGAGCTAGGCCAGACGGAGCTGCTGGTGAGCGATGCGATGTCACACTCGGTGCTGCGCGTTGGCTTGCTGCCGCAGCGAAGCTGGTCGAATGCCGAGTCCGAAGGTGTGGATCTCAGCGGTCTGGGCGCGATCGCGGGCCAGCTCTCGCCCAATGCGATACCCTACTGGGAAGGCGGCGGCACCGACGAGATGCGACTGGCGCGTAAACGCATGGTCATGCGCGGTGGTCAAAATCGGCCGCTGCTGAACGGTGCGGAGGTTGAGCTGCTGGACTTCGCCGATCAGATTGTTGACGGATGTACCACGATGTATCGGCTGCTGCTACGGGAGCGCGACGCGCTGCTGGCCGCCGACGGGCCGCTGGTAGCCTTTGCCGCCGATGAGATCCGCATTATCATGCGGCCGACGCACAGCTACGCGCTGCTGCTTGGCGAGAGCTACCATCCCGATCTGCTGCGCAGCACACTGAACCGGGATCGCCACTTCGATCGGCTATGGGTTGGCGTCGACCGGCGGCCGGATCTGATACGCCTGATTCCAGCTGAGCGCGCCGATCTGCATCGCGGCGACATACCCATGTTCACGTCGCGTCCCTCCTCGTGTGATGTGTGGAGCAGCACCGGCGAGCGCATCAGCGGCTTCTTCGACGCGACCGGCCTCCATCTGGTTCAGCAGCGTTTGGGCAGTTTGAGCGAGGAAGATCTTCAGCGGCAGCTCTGGTTCGTCAACGCCTCGCTGGCCACGCTGGCGATCAATCTTGAGCCGGATCGCGGGTCGCGCTACCTGCTCGCCGAGCCGCAGCAGCTGGTAGATCGAGAGCGGCTGCTGGTGTTGGCGCGCGCTGTCGGCGATCGGCTGGATGTGCTGGCGCTGCGGGCTGAGGACGGCGCGGCCTGGATCGGCCTCACGTTTGAGCGCAACAGCTACTGGAAGCTGGCTCCGCTGGGCGCCGATCTATACAGCGGACTGCCTGGCATTGCGCTGTTTCTGGCGCAGCTCGGCGCGCTCACGCGGGAGCAGCGCTATACCGAGCTGGCACAGGCTGCTCTGAGCACGCTACGCCGTCTGCTGAACCGTGAGCGCCCGCAGGTGACGCTGATCGGCGCGTTCAACGGCTGGGGCGGTGTGTGCTACGTTCTGGCGCAGCTTGGCGCGCTGTGGTCGCAGCCGGAGCTGCTGCGCGAGGCGGAGCTGCTGGCCGAGTCGCTGCCCGCGCTGATCGCCGACGACAACCATTTTGATATTGTTTCAGGCGCGGCGGGCTGTATTCTGAGCTTGTTGAGCGTGTATCGCTGCACATCTTCACCGCGCACGCTCGACCTGGCGATCCAGTGTGGCGAGCGGCTGCTGACGACAGCACAGCCTCAGGATCACGGTATCGGCTGGTCTGTGCCCACCCTGGCTCCCGAGCCGATGCTGGGCTTCTCGCATGGCGTGGCCGGTATTGCGCTGGCGCTTGGCACGCTGGCGGCGGCGAGTGGCCAGGAGCGCTTTCAGGCGGCGGCGAGTGCGGCGTTGAGCTACGAGCGCAGCCGATTTGTGCCCGAGCGTGGCAACTGGCCCGATCTGCGCACGGCTCAGCCAGATCAGGCTCCGCCTTTTTTGAGCGCCTGGTGTCATGGCGCGCCCGGCATCGGGCTGTCGCGGCTGGGCCTGCTGCCGCAGCTAGAGGATGCGGATCTGCGCGCCGAGATCGAGATCGCGCTGCAAACCACGTGCAAGCATGGCTTTGGACTGAACCACTCGCTTTGCCACGGCGATCTCGGCAATCTGGAGCTGCTGCTCCAGGCCGGCATGCTGCTGGATGATCCACATTGGCAGGCCGAGACCCGGCGCATCGCATCGCTGGTGGTAGAAAGTATCGATCGGCATGGCTGGCGCTCGGGCATTCCGCTGGGCGTGGAGTCGCCGGGCTTGATGACCGGGCTGGCCGGGATCGGCTATGGGCTGCTGCGTCTGGCCGCGCCTGAGCAGGTGCCGTCAGTGCTGCTGCTCGCGCCGCCGGTGCTGCACGATCCGCAAGACTGATCTATCTGCCGACCTTTAGCTGCTCCAAAAAGCTGAGGCCCTGTGCATTGCACAGGGCCTCGATGCTATCCGACAGGACCGCGCTTAGCGGTCGGGGCGATGGGTCACGCGCAGCGAGTTGAGGATCGCTTCCTGGTAGCCCCTGCGCGAAACAACTTTGATGTTCAGCTGGCCGTCCGTGACCGTCACGAAGAAGCTGCGGTCATCAGCCGTGTATTTGCCGACGCGACCGGAGATGTCATACGCCGCCAGCACAAACTGATCTTCCACCGTCACGTCGAAGATGCGCTTGTTACCGGTGATGTCCTTGATCTCGGCGAAGCGGAACTCGACCTGATACACGCCGTTCGGCACGTTCTCGAAGCGATACTCGTTGGTGCCCTGGCGAACGGTCTGGTACAGCTTGTCGTCGGTGGTGTTGGCGATCGCCTTGCTGGTCGACTGCTCACTGCCCTTGTACAGGTAGCCCCAGCTGCCTGTGGCGAACTTCTTATCCGCCGCCCAGGCATCGCCGTTGGCATCCGTGTAGCTGCTGGTGCTGCCGGCGTCCACGCCCTGGCGGTAGCCCGGCACGATCAGCTTGACGGCGACCGGCAGCGACGGCTGGCGACCGCTGTTGCTGGCGACCGTCAGCGTGGCGTTGTAGACGCCCGGCTGAAGACCGGCGGCGTTCAGGCTCACCGTCAGGTTCTGCGAGGCGCTCGGCGCAAGCGTGCCGCTGGTCGGCGTGACCGAGACCCAGCTCTCGCCCGAAGTAGTCAGCGACCAGGTCAGATCGCGGTCGCCGGTGTTGGCCAGCGCCAGCGTGCGGGTGCGGCTCTGACCGGACGGGATGATCACCTCAAGCGCGGCAGGCGTGACGCTCGCTCGCGCCGTGTGCAGCACCAGATCGGCCGTGGTGACCTGATCTTCGGTGATCGTGACGGCCTGCGACTCGGTGGTGTAGTTGGTGGCCGAAGCCTCCACGGTGTAGTCGCCGATGCCCAGCTGGATGCGATACGCGCCGTTCGCATCGGTGGTCGCCTGGCGCACCGTCGCGCCGTTCTTGATCGCCTTCACCGTCGCGCCGGCGATCGCCTGGCCATCGTTGGAGTCCGTCACGCGGCCGGCGACGAAGCCGTTGGCCGGCAGACGATACAGCACGGCCAGACCGCTGGAGAGCGCCGCCTGGTTGAAGGAGTACTGCAAAGCGACCGTGCCGGTCTGGTTCTCGATACCGACCGTGGCCGAGTTGCCCTGCTCGCGGCCGTCAGCGGCCAGGTTGCGATACTGGGTCAGGATGCGGCCGTTCTCGTGGAGAATGACCTCAAAGTCCATGCGGCGGGTTGTATCGCCGTAGGGCCGCACGTTGCGCCACTCGATCACGAACTGGCGGCTCGGCGAGGTGCCCAGCAGCTGCGTGCGCACGCTGGTCTCGGCGTCGACGAAGAGGTCATCCCAGAACGGATAGATCGCGCCGTTGGGCGTGCCGGTGCTGGGAATAGCGACGTTGGCCAGGGTCGAGTTGGCCGCCAGGAAGTTCAGGTAGCCGTTGGTCGCAACATAGGCGGCCGTGTAGTCCTGGCCGTAGAAGCTGAAGCTGAACGGCAGGTCCACGCGCACCGAGGCATCGTCGCCGGTCAGTGGCAGAACGGTGCCGGCCTCGATGTAGTTGAAGGTCTCGATGCGGCAGAAGTAGCCGAAGCTATCCGAGCGCTGCGGCAGCGTGAAGTTGAGCGTCTCGGCGCCGTCGACCACCAGATGCTGGGTCTGCGCGGTGTTGCAGCCGCCCGCCTCAGCGCGAACGTCATACTCGCCCGCAGGCACGCTGGCGAAGCTGTACGCACCGCTGGCATTGGTCGTGGTCGGCGCGATCGGCGTGCCGGTGATCGTCACCGTGGCGTTGGCGACCGGCTGGCCCGAAGAGTCGCGGACGGTGCCCGAGACCGCGTGAGATGCCGCAGGCTGGAGCGCGAAGTTCTGGGTCGTCGTGGCGTTCTCGGTGACCGTGGCGTTGGCCGTGCCGGTCTGATAGCCGAAGCTGCTCACCGACAGGCTGTACGCGCCGACCGGCAGCTGGAACGAGTACTGGCCGCTGGCGTTGGTCACGGCGGTGCGGTTCGACGGGCCGTTGGCCGCAACGGTAATGCCGCTGAGCGCCGCGCCCGTGCTGGCGTTAGTGACCGTGCCGGTCAGCGTGCCGACCGGGCCGCGCGGCGACTGATCGACCGCCGCGAACGCGTCGAGCTTGCCTTCGCCCCAGACGTTGTTGTTCGCTGCTGTACCACCGCAGGTCAGGTCCGAGGTGTCGAGCGCAGTCTGGTTGAGGATCGTCTTGGTGGTAGCAATATCGCCGACGAGCGACGGAGCCGCCGACCACATCAGAGCAACCGTGCCCGCAAGGTGCGGCGAGGCCATCGAGGTGCCGCTGATCGCGTTGTAGGCGCCGTTGTTCCAGGCCGAGCGCACGTTCACGCCAGGCGCCGCGATGTTCGGTTTGACGCCGCCGCCTGCCGGCGCGCCGCGGCTGGAGAAGTTGGCGATCGCGTTGTTGATGTCGAACGCGCCCGAGGAATAGCTCTCGGCATAGTCGCCCGGCGAGCCGGACGTGGCACAGGCAGGGCCGCTGTTGCCATTGGAGAAGGCCGGGAAGATGCCTGCCGCGATCCACGCCTGCACCGTCGCGCGGTACCAGGTGTCGCCACCGCCGCCGCCCCACGAGTTGTTAACAATGTTCGGGCGCAGATCGGCGCGCGGATTGGCACCGCTCAGATCGGTCGGCGCCAGAATCCACTGGCCCGACGAAAGCAGCGAGGCATCGGAGCAGGAGTTGCTCTCGCAACCCTTGGCCGCGATCCACTTCACGCCGGGCGCAACGCCAACCTGGTTCGCGCCCTCATTGCCGGCCATCGTGCCCATGGTGTGGGTGCCGTGGCCGTTGTTGTCGCAGGGCACGGTGCGGCCGTTGTTACAGGCATTGGCCGGATCGTGCCAATTGTAGTTGTGGTTGAAGGTGCCGTCAGCATTGCGGCCACGATACTGGTTGACCAGCGCCGGGTGCGTGTGCAGCACACCAGTGTCGATGTTGGCTACGACAATGCCTTCGCCGCGCACATTGAAGGACGACCAAACGTCGTCGGCGCGAATGCGGTCGATGCCCCACTCCACCGCGTTGATGGTGTTTTCTTCCTTGCCCTGGATCGGCTCGGGCAGCTCATATTTTTGCTCGCCCCGAATTTCCTCGACCTCTGGGCGCGCGGCTAGCTCCTTGATCGTCGCCGGATCGGCGGTGAGCTTGATCGCGTTGACGATCCAGAACGACTCATACTTGATGCCGCGATCATCCAACAGGGAGCGAATGCCCTGCTGGCTCGCATCGGCAGTGTTCTTGAGCTGATCGACAACAAACTCGCCGCGATCGGTCCAGTTCTGGATCGAAGTCGCCTGAGTCAGGTTCGCTTCATTTTTGAGCACAACCCAGAAAGTGCTCTCGCCCTCGACTGTAGCCTGTTGCATCACCGCAGCATCGATCCGCGCCATTGGCTTGGCGGGCTCGCTGGCAGATGCCAGCAGCGGGAACAGGAACAAGGCCATAAAAATGAGTGTGCTCCATCGGAAGGCACGGCTGGCGTACATGGAATTCCTCCTCGGACAGGTTCGTCGCGGACCTGTGCTTTGACGCTAGTAGTTGAACGTATTGCCGGCTCTGCATCACGAGGCGAGTATCCTCGCGATAGACCTCGCAGAAACGGCTCCTACTGGGTTTTGGCCAATCCTACGTTTTTGGGGGTGGCACCGCCCGCTACGAGTGCTAACAAGCGGCTGACGAACACGCTGCAAGCCCATGAACCCTCATGATCTCAACTTTGCTACGCCTGCTCCAGCCTGGAGATGCTTGTGCCAGGCACACGAGGACAGCCTCAACCAGGCTACAGATCTCCATCTGTTGCCATAGGGTTGTGGTTGCTCTATAACGCATTGAACAAGCTATGCCGCTAGCATCAATACGGTGTGTCTGATACGCCCTGGTTGGATCAGTAGGTTGCGTTAAGAGGTGGACGGGCTAACAGCAAGAAGGAAAAAACTGCTCCTTTCACTCCACACCAAGTTTTTGATGAGGTGAGCGGTGAAACTGATGTTGCGAACGCGTGTCCTCTCGTACAGCGAAGGTCGTTAAATGGGCCGGTGGTATCTGATGGTGCCCACTTCTGAGATGTTCTCGCCAGCTTCTTTGCTCATGAACACTTGTACTGCTGGAAAACGACCACAGCTGTTTGAGTTTGTGCGAGTTGAGAGGACGACATTGCAATCGACAGGTGTACAAGTATTAAAAGAAGTTTGACCTTATTATGAGGGAACGTAGCACAATTGTCAAGGCTTTTTAACCGCAAAGTTTAAGATTTGTTTAGAGAAGCGGCTGTTCTTGTCGCTATGTGGAGGAACGCGTGTGTGATTATGCGCATTCAGTCTACTACTAAATTGTCGAAGTTGCAAAATTAGGTGCGCGATCTGACATTCAATCTGCGTTGCACGTGACACCACTAAGAGTAGGGAAATCCCTACCTTTACAACCCATAGAGAACACGCTACGCTAGTACCAGCTAATCACCTGAATTTTTATACTTTAGTAACTTCTCGCTTCCTAACACTGATAGACGGATACGCTTTTCGTCCTGAAGAGATCATCCACAACGAGCTAGCTATAAAGTGAATACCCTCGCACCCTGCGCAAGAAGCGATCTTCACCGACTGCCTCTGGTCTTTGCGTGCCTGTGGGCCTGACTCACGCTGCGCTGTGCTTACTGCGGTGAGCGCAAACAGCTTCAGGATCGCCAGCGTAGCTGCCCTGGTCAGAGCAGCATATTTCCAGCCGCCGGATGGAAAGGAGGTTCACGGGCCTGATTCGCAGCTTTCTCACCTTTACTTTGTAGCTGGCATACGGTTAGCCTATTCCTAGCCCACGGGAGAAACACAGTATGAAGGTTCAGACGAAACGCCAAACACCGCGCTGGGTCCAGATAGCATGGCTGGTTGTTTTCGGTTTTGTTGTTGCAGTTAATTCGCCGGCCGCCTCGGCGTACCACTACGACACAGGAAATCCCCGGCTCCACAATAAGCAGATTCACTACTCCGGCACCGGCCACTCAGCGTACGACGAGGATTTCTGTACCCAGGTTGCCGCCGGCGATGGTGGTCTCTCGGAGGCTACCCTGCGCGCCCGTGTCGACGATGCGGTAATCAACCAGCCCTCACACTGGGACGGCGCGGGTAACTGGAAGCTCGACATGTATCACACCTCGACCACCTGCTTCGATCCGGCCAACGGCGATCGCTCGGCGATCGAGATCCAGTATCGCACCTACAAGTACCAGACCAACGGCAAAGACTGCGCGGATGGTATTAGCTGCGTCATGCACTACAACGAGGTTTCGAGCGGCAAAGGTCACAACGATTTTCTCAATGAGGTAGCCTGGCTGGATCAGGATCACGTGACCGCGAGCCAGTACAGTTATCGCCAGTTGATCAGCCATGAAACCGGCCATGCCGTTGGCTTCCGCGATCCCACCTACGGTTCCTGCATGACGAACCTGAGCATTATGCACATTCCGTACTACGGCTGCCCCGATCCTGGCTCCGGCCCGACGAGCAGCGACCTCAGCACGCTTGCCAACAGCATCATGCCCTAACGCCGGTCGATAGTCGAGATTCGTGAGTAGCTGATATAAGGAGCTTAGACCCATGATGGGACGAACATTTACACGGCAAACGATGATGCATCTCGTCGCGATGGCGGCTGTTGTGCTGGCCGGCGTGACCTATGCGTTCTCGGGCGCGACCGCCCATGCCGCCTATGATCATACATCGCCGCTGCTGGTTACCACGCGCTCCAGGCTTGAGGTTTGTGCCCAGGTTGCGCCGGCGCTCAAGGACAAGCACCTCAGCATTACCAACAAGCTCAACGAGCGTATGGGCAAGCTCAAGGCAACGCATCCAAAATGGAACGATGTGCATGGCAAGGCAGCTGCCGCGCCTGCCTTCAGCAACAACTGCACGATCAAGATCCCGAATCAGCTGATCGACGAGGCTGATCCGGACGTGGTTGGTAAGGGCTATACCAGCAAGCCTAGCCCCTTCCGCGCGATTGTGCTGGTGGTAGACGACGCGACGGCCGATATTGCGCTGGGCAAGCTCAACGTCAAGCACGCCGCCTACGAGATGATGTGGGTCAGCGAGCACGAGGCTGTGGAAGTCACCAACGCGCTGGTCGTTCGCGAGAGCTATCTCGACACGCAGGAGTTCGTGGATCAGTATCTTTCGGTGGCGGTGAGCCTGGAGCCGGTCAAGCCGTATGAGCTGCCGGAGGGCGTGACGACGACGACGATCAAGCCGGACGGCCACGACGCCAACCACTAGGCTGGATCGCTTCTCGGGCAAACAACAAGGGTAATCCCACGCCGGATTACCCTTGCGCTCACCTCGCCCGGCAAGCACTACCGGCATCAGTCGCGCAATGGTTCGAATTGTTTTGCGTAGTGCTGCTTTACGGCAAGAGCAGTATCCAAACTGGTCGGCTATGAAAACAAGTTAGAGCTTCATCATTCCATAATGGTTAGATAACATATTTCTTCTATCATCATTTCCTGAATCGTCAGCCAATACATTCTTTGAAAGGAACCACATTCGCTCGTTGTGACACGGCTAAGCCACCACGATGTCCTTCAGCTTGTGCCCCAAGAACTTTGAAAGGTAGATCAATGCGCTATTCGATCTATAAGCTGCTCTATTGTGTCGGCGCTGCACTGCTGGCGCTTTTACCAGGTCTGGCTCCTCGCTCTGCGCTGGCCGCTGAGCGCTGCTTTCCCGAGACGCAGCAATGCTTGCATGAAACGTTCCAGTCCTACTGGGAGCAGAACGGCGGCTTGCCGGTCTTTGGCTTTGCCACAACGGCTGCCCGTTCCGAAACCAACCGCGATCTGGGCAAACAATATCTAACGCAGTGGGTCGAGCGCAATCGTCTCGAATATCATCCCGAAAATGCCGCGCCCTACACGATTTTGCTGGGCCGGCTTGGCGAAGATCGTCTGCTGCAACTCGGTGTGAATTGGCAATCATTGCCGCGTGAAAGCGGACCCAAGAACGGCTGCCTGTGGTTTGTGCAAACTGGACATAACGTTTGTAACCAGGAAGGCGCGCTCGGTTTCAAGACCTACTGGGAAACTCACGGCCTGCGTAATCCTGCGCTCAACGCCTACGAGCAAAGTCTGGCGCTGTTTGGTCTGCCGTTGACCGAGCCGCGCATGGAGCAGAACGCCAGCGGCGATCGCGTGCTGACCCAGTGGTTTGAGCGCACCCGCTTCGAGTGGCATCCCACCCAGTCGAACCAGTACAAGGTGCTGCTGGGCCTGCTCGGCAATGAGGTTCGCGGATCGAATGGCGGCGGTGGCGGGCAGCAGCCGGCCTGTGACGTCTCGCTGGTGGAAACCAAGGTCGACGCCAGCTTCGATCCGTTGTTCTGTATCGCCTGGAAAGATGAGCTGGCGGATGAGCTGAAGTTCCGTATCAGTCTGCGCTACCCACGCGGCGACGAGCAGTTTATCTACGAGGTCGGCAAGAACGTGACGCAATTCGTAGTGCCGGCTGCCGACTCGCCGCGCTTGAACGAGTCCGCCGATCTGTGTGATCGCCGGAAAGAGGTTGTGATCTCGGTCTATGGTATTCGCCCGAGTGGCGAGGTGATCGTCGGCGGCTTCGCGCTGCAAACCGAGTGCCGCTGATCGACGCTGACCACATGTCATTTTGTATCGCTCGCTCATAGACTGCCCTTGTATGCCATCGGTGTTGTGTGAATGGAGGCCGGAAATGTCAATCGATCGAACAGCTTTCTATGACCAGATGAACGCGGAGCCCGACTATCGATCCGCGCACGCTTTGAAATATCAGGCCCAGACATTACGCGGTGATCGATTAACGCCGCGTGAGCGTGAGGTGATTCTGCTGGTGGGACAAGGGCTGACGGATCAGGAAGTAGCCGCGCAGCTCTGCCTGAGTGTGCGGACGGTCCAGAATCATCTGCATCGCAGCTACAACAAGCTGCGCGTCAATAATCGTACGGCGGCTGTGCAGATGGTGCTGCGCAGACAGGTGATGCAGGAGCGAGAAGTCGCTTAGGCACATACGGTCAGCATCAATCAAAGCAACAGCTCCTGGATTCATGCCAGGAGCTGTTTTACATCTGTCAACGGGTTTTGCTGACCGGCTCAGGGCTGGGCTGGTAGCTGGCTGGTATTCAGCAGGTGCAAGACACCGTCGTTGGGCCGCAATCCCGCGCGCCGATCTGCCTGGCGCTGCTCCTCCGAGACCGAGCCCGGCACCGCCCAGACCAGCGCCTGACCATTCACAAACTCCGTGAGCTGGCCCTTGCCGTCTTCCAGCGTCACCAGGCGCTGCTGCTGACGATCCCAGACCTGTGCTTTTTTATAGCCGATCCAGGCGATCAGCCGCTCGTTGATCGTCGGGAATTGAAAGGTCTCGTCGAGATCGTCGGTGTGAGCGATGACCTGCTGCCTGGTCTCGGCCAGGTCAGTTACGACGATCTGTTTGCCGGTCACGTTGATCCAGACGATCGTGTCGCCGTACAGGTTGAAGAAAAGCGGCGTGTCGATCGTTTGCAGCCGGGTTTTCTGCCCGGTCTCCAGGTTTTGAACGACAACCAGGCCCTTGCGCGCTCCTGGCGCCTGTACGCTCTCCTCGGCCTGGATCTCGACCCAGGCGACGTTCGGCCAGGAGATCGCCGGCGTCAGGCCGCTGCTGCTCAGTGTCTCGATCTTGCCGCTCGCCAGGTTCGCCGCTTTGATGGCGATCCCAAACTGATCGGCCACGCCCGGTATGCCCTCTGCCCAGGCGACAACGCCGTGGTCCAGACGCGGCAGCAGATACGGGCTGCTGACCGGTTTTCCCGCTGAGTCGGTGGGGGCGGCGGCTACCTGTTTGGTCTCGCGCGTCGTCCGGTTGTAGGCGTACAGTGTCCAATCCACAAAGCTGGGCTGCTGCGCGGCCTCCGACCAGACAATCCACTCCTGATCTGCCGCCGCACCGATCACCTGCGTCATCGGCGTTGGCAAGCGGCGAATCTCGGTGACAGCGCGACTACCGATCTCGTATAACACCAGCCGTCCCGGTGTGGTGCCGAACTGCCGCGCGATCGCCGAGCCGACAAGCGCCTGCGCGTCCGGCGTGACGGTGATTGGCACAAAAACCTGATCGTCGTCGAGCGCGACCGGGACGCTTTGCGGTTGGAGTTGGGCGCCCCAGGCGGTAGCCGAGTCGACGGCGGCGGTGGTATGCGCCTTGGCGGGAGCGGGCAGCAGTGACGGCTGCGGCACTTGCGCAGCCTGAGAAGCGGCGGGAGCAGGACTTTGCGCGGCCGGAGGATCAGGCGTTGGCGTTGGTGGGTTTGAGCAGGCCGCGAGCAGCAGCGATACCAGCGTGAAGATGGTGAGCGAGGAAATGCGTGACGCACTTCCTCGCTTGGCTGACCACTCTCGATCAAACGTGAAAGGTCTTACCATACATACCCACGACCATCCAGGATCACCGCCAGCGTGTTGGTCGAGATGCCGGAGTAGCGCGGTACACTGGTCCAGCCCAGGCTGCTCGCGCCGCTGGCCGGATCGGCATAATACGTGGTGTCGCCCCAGTTTGCGTAGCCGTAGATCGCGATCCAGTGGTAGATGTCTACGTTGGTCGGGTGGCCGACCAGATGCGGATTCTGCGAGCCTGCGACTTCCCAGGCGTTGCCGCCCACTGGCCAGTTGCGATCGATGTCGTAGGTCATGTTATCTTCAAAGGTTGCCGCGTTCACGCTCGTGCCGACCGCCGCGTAGTAGCCGTAGTAGGAGCCCGTGCGCCAGTAGTTGAGCGACTCGGGATACGGGCGGCTGCTGCCGACCGACCACGGCGTGTTGCCCCAGTAGTCGGTCTCAAGATACTTGCGTATAGCAAGGTTACCCTGGCTCAAGCTCTCGCCGTCGTAGCTGGTCCATTTGCCCAGTGACGCCAGGATCGAGTAGGCCGAGCCGGGACCGCAGTAGTACGAGTTGATCTGCGCGACCTGAGTCATCGACAGGGTGCGACTGGAGTAGCCCGCCGCCATCGTGCCGACGTCGGCCGTCTCGCTGGCGACCGCAGCGCCCACCTGATTGGGATCTTCGCCAAGCTCCTTCAAGAAGCGCTTATAGTTCGCCTCGTGAGTCTTGGCGTCAACTTTGCCCTCTTTGACCTTGCGGTATTCGGCTGACAGCTCCTGTTTGCGGTCCAGAATGCGCTGCTGCTTGGGCGACAGCGGGTCCGCCGCTGGGATAACTTTCGAGCCGCTGGCGGTGACCTGGCCCGCGTCGTTGCCGATTACGATGCTGCCTTTATTGCCCTTGCCTTCGCCGGCGAGGGTTACGTTGGCCGATCCTACCGTTAGTGCAGCCAGCACGAACAGTCCTGTGAACATGCGCAGTCGGCTGTTCATTCGTACCTCCTAAGATCTTAAGTGAGCAGATCCACGTTAACTCTTCTTTACTACTTTGTCATGAGTAAAACTACTCAATTTGGAAGAACGTTTGGGCTATAAGCCTGATGCAGAAAAATCCAGCGACTGCAACACAACAGGACGCCCTGGGTGAGCGTCCTGCTTGCCGGTCTGGTTTTTTTACTGGTAGGTTGCGCTGAAGTGCTGCCAGGTAACATTAGCTAAGGTTGTCTCGTGCGTGTAGGAGTCTTGCCAGGTTGCGCCGTAGCTGCCGAGATACGAGATCGCATAGGCGTAGCTCTGGCCGCCGCGCTCGAACACGACGACTCCGGCATCATTCCAGGCATTCTCCGGCTCGTAGAGCTGGCCGATCTTATGATAAAGCCTGGCTCCGGCCGGCAGCGAGCTGCGCAGCGGAGTATCCATCCAGTCAGGCGCGATCGTCATGCTCTTGAGCACATAATCAGTGGCCCAGGGCGAGAGCGCCTCACCGCGATACAGCTTGCTCAAGATCAGGTTCAGGTCGTCGGTCGTCAGGCGATTCTCGCTGGTGCCGTGGCTGGTAGCGTAGCCGTACTCTTCCCAGTAATAGCCCGGCGGATGCGTCAGGATCGATTTCGTAGCGCCAAGGCTCCACATGATCTCGTTGACGCGCCGGATGCCTGCGCCAATATCGCCGTCGCCGACGATTTGCAGCAGCTCACGCGCCGGCGGTGTGTAGCTGGGACCCATCGCGGCCTGCACCAGGCTGGCAACATCGGCCTCGCTGTAGCGCCCGGCCTCGATGTCTTGCGCGACGGCCATCATGATCACGATCTTGACCGTGCAGGCCGCAAGCTTGGGGCTGTCGCCGTTGACCGCAATCGTCTGGCCGGTTTGCAGATCGGTCACGCTGACGGCATGCTCGCCTGCCCAGCCATCGATCAAGCCTGCGAGCTGCCTGTGCAGCTCTTCAAGCCCGGCGCTCGGCGGCGGAGTGGGCTCCGGGGTAGGATCGGCCGCCGGCGCGGTTGGCTCAGGAGGGCTGGTCGGCTCCGCAGTCGGGAGCGGTGTGCTGGTCGGCTCGGGTGCAGGCAGCGGCGTGTCGCTGGTGATCAGTTTGGGGCTGGTTGGAAAACCAGAAATTACGCCACCCAAGGCTGTATTGCTGGCTCCCATCCGCTCATAGAGCTGCCAGCCCGAGCTGTCGACCGATGACGCGAAGAAGTAGAAGCGTGGTCCGTTCCAGCCGATCGGCAGCGCGCCGTTGGGCAGCTGCTCAGCCTGCGCGCTGGCTGCATCGACGATGCGTGCTGTTGCGTCCGCAGTGCTGCCACCGGCTGCGATCTCATCAGCAGCGGACCAGACCATGCGATCGCAGGCGCCGGTGCCGAGGTCGCGCAGCTGGCCGCTCCAGACTTTGAGCGACTGCTCGTTGGCGCCGGTGCATAGAGCAACTTCGGCTCCTGAGGGCGACAGCGCGATCTGCGTGACTGCTTCGACAGCGGTCAGCTGCGTCGGCGTTGCCTCGCCGTCGTGCCAACTCCACAGATAGCTTGCGGCCCGCTGGTCTTCCTGCTGGCTGCCGACAAATGCCAGCGCATCCTGGCTCAGATCCCAATGGATCGTGCCTGCCGACTGATGGAGCACACGCGGCTCGACGTTTTGTCCGGCGACCCACAGAGTGGCGGCGTTCTGAACCTGATCGTAGGTTAGCGCGACAACGCTTGTGCCAACCCAGCCGGCGATCTCGGTTGCTGCCAGCGATGCGCCGGGCTGTGCGCCAAGAATGCCGATGCGCTCGCCGCCGATCAAGGGCTGTGACCAGGCCTGTGGATTGCTCCAGCCGCCGCCGGTGCCGAAGGTGGTCGCGCTGCCATAGGCGACCGCGCTGCCATCGGGCGCGATGGATGCTTGAAACTCAAGCTCGGGCGTCTGGGTCAGGCGGCGCACGCCCGAGCCGTCGACGGCAACCGCGTACAGATCGGGCTGGCCCTCATGCGCCGACGCGACGACGATCGTGCTGCTGTCGGGCGTCCAGGCCAGTGATTGAAAGCGCTCGCCGGTCAGAGTCAGCTGGAGATCGGCGAACTGCGGATTGACCGGCTCCGTCACGAGATCCAGCTGTTTGCGCGGGTTTGTGCCATTGACATCGACCGTCCAGAGCGAAGCGCGATCGATCTGACCGGATTTTTCGTCCCAGCGTCCGCTCACCAGCGCGATGGTTTGACCGTTCGGCGCGGCGCTCCACGGAATGCGCTGCTCGGGCTGCGTCGGATCGGCGAGCGCGAGACCAAGGCTGGAGGCCGGATCGATCATCTGGACGCTGCCATCGTTGTAAAGCTGGTAGATGATCGCCGCCTGAGGTGCCGCAGGTGGCGGTGTCGCCGGCGCCGCCGACGCGGTTGGCGCGCTGCTCGGCGCTGGGATGTTCGGCGTCGACGTGGCAGGCGCTGCTGTGGCGCTGGGCGCCGCCGACGCGGTTGGCATGCTGTCAGGGCTGGATGTTGGCGGCGGCGTGGGCGTGCCTGGGCCGCAGGCTGCCAGCATAGCCAGGAGCATCACAAGTATTAAAAATCGGTGCATACACTATCCTTTTGAAATGATGGTTATTTGGCATGGAATAAGCTGTATTCAGGGTAGCGCAGCGAATCGGGTAGCTCAATGAAAGCGCTCTTGTGCAAGGCTGATCAAGCGGTCTATCAGCTTTCAGCGCGGTGTAAGTCTGAAATCAGATTGAAAGCCCGCGTGGCGGTAACTGTCACAATTTAGGTGTATACATGAAGGATATAGCGGTGTTGAGTAAGATCTAACGGGTCGTCGATGCGGACGGCGAAAGGATCTCGCGATGGAGATCAAACAGGTGCAGAGCGTCTCAGTGTTTGTAAGCGATCAGGAGCGAGCGCTCGATTTTTATACCAGAGCGCTTGGCCTTGAGCTACACCTGGATGCAACCTACAGCCCTGGCTATCGCTGGATCGAGGTGGCGCCACGCGGCGCGGCAACCGGCATCGCCCTGCTGAAACCATATCCCGGCCAGCCCGACAACCTGATTGGCGTGACGACGAGCTTTGTGCTGGCGACCGATGATATTGTGGGCACCTATGCCGAGCTGCTGGATCGCGGCGTGGAGTTTGTCGAGCCGCCGACGCCGCAGCCGTGGGGCAGAATGCAGGCGATCTTTACGGATCTGGACGGCAACCGATTTGTGCTCGCTGAGCGCTAGCACATTTGAGAATCGAACGAGGCGCCGTGCGTTACCACAGCGCCTCGCCGGTTGTCTGGCCTACTCCGCAGCGGGCTATTGAGCGAACTCAGCCAGCAGCGCCGCGATATGCTTGATGCCGAGGATGAAATCGTCGAGGCGAATGTTTTCATTCGGCGCGTGTGTGCGCGACTCGATGTAGCCCACGCCCGCGCCGCCGATCGCGGGAATGTTGTAGCGCTGGCAAAGCTGCTCCATAGGGCCGGTCGCGGCCATACGCGGCTGAACTCGTGGCTCGATGCCGTACACCAGCCGCGCCGAGCGCACCAGCGCCTCCATCAGCGGCGTCTCGACTGAGCTTTGCGCGGGATGCTCGGTGCCTTCCAGCTCCACCACCTCCACATCGTCGAAGCCATGATCTTTGAGATGCTGCCGCAGCTGAGCCATCACCTGCTCGGGATTTTGATTCGGCACCAGCCGGAAATCGATTTTCACACCCGCCGCAGCCGGAAGAATCGTTTTGGTGCCGGGACCGTTGTAGCCGCTCCACAGGCCGCAGATATTGCAGGTCGGCTCAAAGAGCAGCCGCTCGGTCAGCGCCGCCGGATCGTCGGTGTCGCCCAGCAGGCGTTCGACCTGCCAGAGCTGGCGCAGGGGCTCGACATCCGCCGGAAAGGCGCGCATCAGCTCGCGCTCGCGCTCGGTGGGCGGCTGCACGGCATCATAAAACCCGGCGATCTGAACTCGTCCGCTTGAGTCGCGCAGGCTGCTGAGCGCTTGAACCAGCCGCCAGGCCGCGCTGGGCGCGAGCGGCGCGTTGCTGGAGTGCAGATCGAAGGCCACGCCGCGCACACGCAGCTCGACATACAGCATGCCTTTGAGACCGGCGTACAACGGGAGCGCGCCGCTTTCGTCGCGGTAGGCCGCCTCCCAGAGACACGCGTCTGCACGGATCAACTCCTGGTTGGCGGCGGCAAAAGCTGCCAGATTCGGGCTGCCGATCTCTTCCTCACCCTCGAACAAAAACGTGATCGCGCAGGGCAGCTTGCCATGGACCGCCTGCCAGGCGCGCGCCGCCCACAGCCGTGCCACAAGGTTGCCTTTGTTATCGGCTACACCACGGGCGTACAGCTTGCCGTCATGAATTTCGGCGAGAAATGGTTGAAACGTCCAGGCATCGAGCGGCTCCGGCGGCTGGACATCGTAGTGATTGTAGATCGCCAGGTGACGCGGACCAGCGCCGTCCAGCTTTCCGACAATCACCGGAAAGCCAGCGGTCGCGATAGATTGCGTCTCAGCGCCGAGGTCCCGCAGCGCAGCCTGCACGATCTCGGCCATCTCGGTCATGCCCCAGTTTTGCGCGGCCACGCTGGGCTGCCGGCAGAAGCGCTGCAAATCGGCGATCGCGGCGTCGCGCTGCGCGTCGATCCATTGGAAAACGGACTCAAGCTGTGCGTGAGATTCAGACATAGCTTTTCCTGTGTCAGTTTGATCCGCTAACGAGGCGATCCAGAAAGGATGCGCTGGTCAGTGTAGCCGCAATCGGCGCTGGATGCAAAAGGGCAAACAAAGGAACCGGGTGCCCTCTGGGCGAACAAATGAACAAATAAAGCGATAATATTTTTTTGTTCGCTTGTTCTTTGGTTCAGGCCCTCACCCCCGGTGCTAGCGCACCACCCCCTCTCCCGTTGCCTTTGGCACAGGCGAGGGGGAAGGGCGGTACTTCTTTGTTCGCTTGTTCTTTGGTTCTTTTGTTCTACCACTATAATGTCGTTGCGATTGTGAAAGGTTATTACGAGTTGCGACGATCTTGGAGTCGGCTGCTCCCGGCCGGGCTCGCCCTGGTGATAGCACTGGCGTTGTACAGCGCAACGGCGGCCAGGACGATTACGACTCGATTCGGCGGCACAGACGGCGGCGAGCTGACGGCTGTTGCGCTCAGCGGCGGTGTGGCCCATCCACCCGGCTACCCGACCTATCTGCTGCTGGCGCGGCTGGCGCTGTGGATTCCCTGGGGCGAGCCTGCGGCGCGGCTGGCGCTGCTCTCGGCTTTGTGTGGTGCGCTGGCGGTTGCAGTGACGACATTGTTGGTGATGGCGCGCTCCTCGACGCGCATGGTTGGCTGGGGAGCTGGATTGTACGCCGGGCTGAGTCTGGCGCTGTGTGAGCGGCTCTGGTCACAGGCGGTGATCGTCGAGGTGTACGCGCTGCATCTGCTCTGCATGACGATCTGCGCGCTGCTGCTGTGGCGCTGGATCGCGACGGGCCGGGGCTGGATGCTGGTGCTGGCGACCTATATTCTTGGTCTGGGCCTGGGCGTGCATCTCACGTTGGCGGCGCTGATTCCGGCCGGGATCGCGGCCTGGCTGGTCGCGCCGAAACGCCCACGATTGACGCTTGCTCAAGCACTGGCGACGCTAGCAGCGCTGGCGGCTGGGCTAGCGGTGTATGTGCTGCTGCCGATCTGGGCGGCGCGCGAGGCTGTGCCAAGCTGGGGCGAGGCGCGGACGATCGGCGGTTTCTGGCAGCATGTCAGCGCGGCGGAGTATCGCTATCTGGTGGGCGTCGTGCCGTGGTCGCAGCGTCTGGGACGGCTCGGCTACGTGGTCCGCGATCTTCTGGTGCAGCCCGGTCCGGTTGCGTTGCTCGCGGCGATTGGCTGGGGATTGCCCGCTGGCTGGCGTGGGGATCGGTCGCTGCTGGTGTTGAGCGGCGGCGTGGCGTTTTGCAGCCTGCTCTTTGCGATCGGCTATGGCGGCGCCGACAGCAGCGTGTATCTGCTGCCGTGGACCTGGGCCTGGTGCGTGTGGGCCGGACTGGGCGCGGCTGCGATCTGGGGGCAGATCGTAGGCGAACACCGGCAGGCGCTGCGGTCTGGACTGGCTGCGATCCTGCTGGTGTCGATCGGCTGGACGCTCGGCGCGCGCTACAATCGGCTGGATCTGCACGCCGACAGCGCAGAGCGCGAGCGAGTGAATGCGCTGCTGAGCCAGCTTGCGCCCGATGCGCTCATCTTCACCAGCGCCGACGCCGATACCTTCGGCGCGTGGTATCTCCAGCGCGCACTTGGAGTTCGTCGGGATGTGCTGGTGATCGATACGCGGCTGCTGCGCTGGCCCTGGTACCGTGAGCAGTTGATCGATCCCCTGCCCGCCGACAATTCGCAATCGATCTGCCAGACACTGCAAACGATCGATCGGCCGCGCTACCGGGTCGATGATTCGGGCAGCGTACAGGCGGTTGTAGGCGCGGCGCCCTTCGATCCGGCGATCTGCGCGGCAGAATAAAAACGCGGAGCACGGTCGTTAGCGTGCTCCGCGTGCCAATTGATGTTGGATAGATGCGCTAGGCGCCGAGCAAGGGCACGAAGATGGCGTAGGGTGGCGTGCCGGTGGCGGGGATCGTGACGCTGGCGGGGCCGTACTCATGGGTGGCGCCGCCGGTCTCGACTTCGTGCAACCAGTAGGTGTAGGTGGCGCCCGGCTGCACGGCGGAATCGGTCCAGGTGTAGACCGCACCGGTCACGCCGCTGCCCTCAGCGAAGATTAGCTCGGGCGTGACGCGCACGGCGCTGCTGCGGCTGCCGTCGGCGCTGCGGTACAGGTAGAAGCCCTGCGTGTTGTACTCCGTGGCCGTCTCCCAGCGGACTCCAACTGAACCATCCGGCTTAGGTGTTGCCTTAAAGCTGACCAGGGTGACGGCAGTTGGAACCGGGAAGCCGAGGTTGAAGTAGGTCCACTGTGGCTGCTGGATCGGATGGCTGGCCGAACCGTTGCCTGAGCCAAAGCGCGCTCGTATCAGATACGTCTTGTTGTTCGTCAGCGTTGAAGCAGCGATCGTTGTTCGGTTGGTAAACGCCTGCACGCCGCTGCCAACTTGATACGAGTAGTTGAACGTCGTACCCAATCGCTCATCTGTAGCTACACAGGGAATGGTACACGTCGGCGTGTTGAAAGGCGTCCAGGTGGAGATCGTACCGACGATCGAGCCGCTGTTATTAGTGTAATCAAGCTCGGGATTGCCGGTCGAAGGCACATCCAGCCGCACAATATCGACAATGCCCGTGCCGGTATCGCCCCAGCCCGGCAGCTTGTTAATGTCATCGGCACCGATCGTACTGTACTCGATGTGGATCGTATCGGCTGTGGTATAGCTGGCCTTGTTGGTTGTCAGCAAGACAGGCGAGCTATCGGTGATCGTATTGCGCGGGCAACTGTTTCTGGGGGTGTTCTGGATCGTCTGCGTGGTGGAAGCTGAGCCGTAATAAATGCTGAAATCGTTGCTGAACAGCTCCACCTTGATGTCGATGGTGGCGGTTGCACCATTGCCCAGGTTGAGCGCATTCGCGACCTGCTGGCGTAGCAGGCTGAGGTTGGCACGCAGGTTAGATCTGACACCATTGGCGACCAGGGGCGTGCTGAGGACATAGCCAAAGCTATCATCCCAGCCAGCGCCGCCGAGACCGCTGGTTCTGATATAAGTCGGCCCGCCGTACAGCAGATCTACCGGACGGTTGACCGCTGTTCCTCCTCTGGTGCTTGTCGCCCGAACAACGGCGCGGAATGCTGCCGGGCTGCCGGTATCGTTCCTGAACGTGCTGCTGATCAGCAGGGTATCGCCAGGCTCGGGATAGCTTGGCCCACTGAGCGATGAGGGCAAACAGTTATCATTGATGATCGATAGCACGGGAGTAGACAGCGTGGGTGCCGCTTTGGCTACCGGGCTGGTCTTAGCGCTTAGCATAGCCAGCGCGACCAGCAGCAGGATGACAAGCGATCGAAAGATGCGAAGACGAGGCAAGGATGATGCTTTCAAGCAAAGACCTACCTTGGAATGAGCGATTGATTGACGATGGCGCGAACGGGTTGGCGGAGGCGCTATCTGGTTAAACGGCTCGTGAGACATTAGGTTACGGACCGATCGGCGGGTCGTAGCGACGCAGACGCGACGTGAGGGAATAATAGCCAATTGATCCTGGTTTAGGATAACCTGCTTTCGTGGCGTGGTGAGAAGGACTTAAGTACTAGCTGATCCCATTGGCTGGTCACGGTCCTAGTACACTCTGTCATAGCTTCAAACGCGCAGAACTTCGCTCGTCACTCGCGGCTCGCTGCGTCAAGTAGTTGGGGCTCTGGTATCGTGACCAGTTGCGTGGCGGAATAACAACACGCGGAGCACTCTAACGAGAGCGCTCCGCGTGCCGATTGATGTTGGATAGATGCGCTAGGAGCCGGCCAGTGGGACGAAGATGGCGTAGGGCGCGGTGCCGGAGACCGGGATTGTGACGCTGGCGGGGCCGTACTCATGGGTGGCGCCGCCGGTCTCGACTTCGTGCAACCAGTAGGTGTAGGTGGCGCCCGGCTGCACGGCGGAATCGGTCCAGGTGTAGACCGCACCGGTCACGCCACTGCCCTCGGCGAAGATTAGCTCAGGCGTGACGCGCACGGCGCTGCTGCGGCTGCCGTCGGCGCTGCGGTACAGGTAGAAGCCCTGCGTGTTGTACTCCGTGGCCGTTTCCCAGCACACCACCACGTTCTCGCCGGAGCGCCTGGCCGTGAAGCTGATCAGATCGACCAGCGTCGGCGCGTCGTTGGCGAAGAAGCCGAAGTTGTTGTTGATCGAGCTGGCGTTGTTGATAAATACCGGCTGGACGCTGTTGGTCGTCCGCTGGGTGGTCTGGTAGGTGCCGGCGAGCGACGAGTTGTTGGCGTTCGCGGCGACGATGTAGTGGCCGTTGGGCAGATCCGTGAAGATGTAGGAGCCGTCGGTGCCGCTGCTGATGGTCGTCGCGATCAGCGGCTCGCCCGGATCGAGCACGCCGTCGCCGTCGAGATCACGGTAGAGTCGCATCTCGATGTTGGGGAAGCGCGTATCGCCGGTGTCGAAGGTCGAGTTGTTGTTGGCGTCCTTGAAGACCAGGCCGGAGATCGTATAGGCCGTCGTCGCGCGGTAGCCGAAGTCGGCGGTGACGTTGTTGCCGCTCAGGTTGACGGCGTACGGATCGGCCTGGCTATGCTTGTCGCTGCCGCCGGTGCCGCTGGTCTTGGTAAAGCCGCTGAGCACGCTCTGCCCGCCGACGACATCGACCAGGTACCTTCCGGCAGGCAGGCCGGTGAACTCGTAGTTGCCGTTGCTATCGGTCGTCACAGTGCGGATCAGGTTGTCGACGCCGGGATCGAGCACACCGTCGCCGTCCACATCGCGGTACAGGTTGAGCGTCACGCCCGCGATGCCTGGCTCGCCCGCCTCTTGCACGCCGTTGCCGTTGAGATCGCGCCAGACCGAGTTGCCGATCGAGCCGCCCGATCCGGTGTAGCCAAAGTCGGCGGTGGTGTAGGTCTGGCCGGCAGCCAGCGCGATCGTCGCCGTGGGATTGGTGCCACCCGACAGATTCAGTCCGCCGAGCACACGATTCTCGTCGGTGACGCTCACGCGATAGCTGCCCGCGCGCAGCCCGATGAAGCTGTACTGTCCGCTGGCGTTGGTCGTGGTCGTCGCCAGCACAACATCGTCGGCGGTGCCAAACGTGTTATCGGCGCCGGGACCAAGCAGGCTGAGCGTCACGCCGGGGATGCCGTCCTCGCCCGCGTCTTGCGTGCCGTCGCCGTCGCCATCGAACCAGACGCGATCGCCGATCGAGCCGGGCGTGCCACCGTTGAAGCCAAAGTCGGCGTAGAGAATATTCTGACCGGCGACCACCGCAAAGGTACGGCTGGCGGCGCCGTTGGTGGGCGTGGTGTTGGTACCGGCCGGCAGCGTGGCCGTGTTGACGGTCACGGTGTAGTTGCCGGGCGTGAGGCCGGGCACCAGCCAGAAGCCGGATGCGTTGGTGGTGACGTTGAAAGTGCCGGACGGGCCGGTAACGGTGATCTGAACGCCGGCGATGCCGGCCTCGCCCGGATCTTGGACCATATCGCCGTCGGCGTCGAACCAGACGCGATCGCCGATCGCGCTGCCCGTCGTGGGCCGGTAGCCAAAGTCGGCGCGATCAAAGAACTCGCCGGGGCTGAGGTTGATCAGATTCGACGGATCGCTGGTGCCGGTCGTCGTGGTGAGGCCGCTCGGCAGCGAGGTTTGATCGACATCCACGAAGTAGAGCGTATTGGCGGCGAGGCCCTCGAAGACGTAGCGTCCGCTGGGATCGGTGGTCGTCGTGGCGATTGTTACGTCGTCGGCGGTACCGCGCACGCCGTCGGCGCCGGGCGTTTTGAGCACGACACGCACGCCGGGCAGGCCACCCTCGGCGGCATCCTGCACACCATCGCGGTCGGCGTCGAACCAGACGAAATCGCCGATGCTGCCGGTACGCGGCGCGCGCACATAGCCAAAGTCCACGTTGGTCACGCTGGTTGTGCCGACGATCGTCACGGGATACGGATCGAAGCCGCTGGTCAGGCCGTAGCCGTCGAGAATGCCCGCGCTGTCGGTCACTTTGACGCTGTAGCTGCCGGCCGGCAGATCATTGAAGCTGTACGCGCCGCTGGCATTGGTGGTGGTCGTGGCGATCACATTGCCGCTGGCATCGATCAGCGCGACGGTCACACCCGAGATCTGCGGCTCACCCGCGCCGTCGTCGCGACCGTCGACATCGAGATCGTTCCAGATCGCGCCGGAGATGTCTGCCAGCGCCGTGTTGCGGTAGCCGAAGTCGGCGCCGAGGAAGCTCGCGTTGGCGGCCAGGCCAACCTGGATCTGCGTGCCCGCCGCGTTCGCGCCGGTCTCCTGGTCGGTGGTGGTGCCGGTGTAGCCGGTGAGCGCCGCCTGCGTATTGTCGATGCTGACGAAATACGTTCCAGCCGGCTGGTTGGTGAAGCGGTACTGTCCGTCGGCGTCGGTAGCAGTCGTGGCGACACGGGTATCGACGTTGGAATCGAAGATGCCGTCGCCGTTGGCATCGCGCCACAGCACAACCGTCACGCCAGGCAGGCCGCGCTCGTTCGGATCTTGCGCGCCGTCGCCGTCGGCGTCGTTGAAGACCGTATCGCCGATCAGGCCGGGGAGGTTATAGCCGAAGTTGACGCCGCTGACGTTGGCGTTGTTGACGGTGACGGCGCGCTGCCCGGCGATCGCGCTGGCGGTCGTGCCGACATAGCCCGCCGGATTATTATCAGTGCCGGCCACGCGGATCGTGTAGCTGCCGTTGGGCACGCCCGCAAACGAGAACGCGCCGCTAGCGTCGCTGATCGTGGTGGCGATCACCACGCCGTTGCTGTCGACGAGATTGAAGGTAACAAGGGGAATACCGGCCTCGCCCGCGTCACGCGTGCCGTCGCCGTCGCTGTCGAACCAGACCACATCGCTGACGGTGTAGAGCGCGGTGTTGCGGTAGCCAAAGTCGGCGTTGAGATACACGCCGCCCGGCGCGACCGTGATCGGCGCCGAAGGATTGGACGAGCTTTGCGCGCCGCTGGTCAGCGTGTAGCCCGTCAGCCGCGCGCCGGTGTCGGTCACGGCGACGATGTACTCGCCGGGCACGACGTTGGTGAAGCGATACGAGCCGTCGGCCGCGGTTGTCGCCGTGGCAACCGTTGTGTCGTCGCCGGTGCCGAGCACGCCATCCGCGCCGGGACCACGCAGCGCCACGGTCACGCCGCCGATGCCGGGCTCACCCGGATCTTGCAGACCGTCACCATCGGCATCGCTCCAGATCAAGTCGCCAATAATGCCGGCGGTTGTGCTGCTGTTGATGTAGCCGAAGTCGATGTTGAGATACGAGCCGCCGCTGACAACTGTGAACGAGGCGCTGGGATCGGTTGTGCCGATGGTGGTCACCAGGCCGGTGGGCACGCTGGCGTCGACCACGTCGACATAGTAGGTTCCGGGCAGCACGCCGAAGAAAAGATAGTGGCCCTGGGCGTCGGTGAGCGCGGTGGCGACCGGCGTGGTGCAAGGCGTGGTGTTGCAGAGCCGCACCTGCACATTGGCGATGCCGGGCTCGCCGGTATCCTGAATGCCGTCGCGATCCACGTCGAGATAGACCGTATCGCCGACGATCGCGGGCCGGTAGAGGCCGGCGTCGATCTCGTTGCGCACCTGGCCGATCGCCATCGCAAAGGTTGCCGTCTGGCCGTTGGCGTCTGCATCGCTGTCGAGATTATCGTTGCCGCCCTGATCTTGCGGCGTGACGTTGTAGCCGTTGGGCGCCAGGAAGCGCACGTAGTAGTTGCCGGCCGGGACCGTGGTAAAGGCATACGCGCCGCTGGCATCGCTGAGCGTCGTCGCGATCAGGGTGTTGGCGCTGTTGTAGAGCTGAACCGTAACATTGGGCAGGCCCGGCTCGCCGGCGTCCTGAATGCCGTTGCGGTTGAGATCGTTCCACACGAAGTTGCCGATCGTGCCGGTGCCGATCGTGTCGGTGTCGCTGGCGGATACCGGCGGCATCTGGTTGCCGAGGCCGTCGCGATAGTTCAGCGTCACGTTATTGACGACGGTACCGCTGGTGGCCGTCGAGTTGACGCGCACTGTCACGCGGACAGATCCTGAAACGCCGGCGTTGACGTTGCCGCTGAGCGTGAAGGTGACTACGCCGCCCGCCTGGCTACAGGTGCCGGTAAACGGCGCATCGATCGCGCAGCTCAGGTAGGTCGTGTTGGTCGGGATGGTATCGGTCAGCACAACATTGAGCGCCGCGCCGGGCTGAGCAGTCGACTCCGAGGTGTTGTCGAAGGTCAGCACATAGGTCTGCACGTTGTTCGGGCCGGTGATCGTCAGGTTGTCGGTCTTGCTGACGGTCATAACCGGCGTCGGCGGCTGCTCGTAGTAGGACGCCAGGCTGAACTGGCCTTCCTGGATGTACTGGTTGTGGTTGCCCACGCAGGTAACGATCTTCCACCAGCCCGGCTCGGGATTGTTGATTACGTCGCCGGTGCCGCGTGTGGAGGTGCCGCTGGTATTCCACGAGCTATCGACCGAGAGCGTGCCGGCGATGCCGCCGGTTGTGCCCGAGGGATCGTAGGCGGCGCTGGGGGCATAGTAGCGCACGCGCTGGTTGCCGTCGAGGTCGAAGTTATGGAAGGCGATCGACGCCTGTCCCGGCGCGACATACTCGTAGAGCGTCAAGCATTGACCGACGCCGGCCGTGTTGACATCGTGCTGAAACGAGATGCGCCGCACGCCGATCGAAACCTCGTCGTTGGTGCCTTCGACGCCGTCGGGATTGTCGTAGTTAGCGGGTGGTGTGTTGTTCGGGTTAGTGTCGTTATCGGAGCCCACGCGCAGCCGCCAGCCGTTCTGATCGTCGTCGCGGGCCTGGGAGCGCAGCACATAGTTGCCGGGCGTGACAGGTGCCGGGATCGTATAAAAGCGCACCCAGTTCTCGGCAGCGGTGCGCGACGGATAGTTGATGAGCAAGATCCCGCTTCCAGGCGCGGGCGTGTTGTTGCCGGGGCCGATCACAGTGCCCGCCGCGTACATCTCAAACGTGGTATTGCTGTAGGTCGCGTTGGTCTCGGACTCGTCGCTTAGCGTGAGCTGAGTCGTGTTGATCTCGGGGCTGAAAAGATCGATATTGACCGGCGTTCCGGCCGGCCAGCCCGCAGGAACATTGATCTCGACATAATGCTGCCCGTTTCCGGTGCCTGCATCGGTGTACCAGTCGCCTTTGGTCAAGCCGGCGGCGGGGCCGTTAGTTTGAATATAGGTCAACGAGCCGGTGGGAGGCACCTCGACGGCGCGAGTGCTGGCCGGCAGCGTCAGGCTCAGCGCGGTCAACACAACTAGCAGCAGCCGGATGAGCGATCGAAAGATGCGGGGACGAGGCACGGACGATTCTTTCACGCAAGACCTCTTGGAATGAGAGCGATTGATCGACAATGGCGCGAACGGATTGGCAGAGGCGTTATCTGGTCAAGCGATTCACGTCAAATCAGGTTGCAAATCGATCGGCGGCGCGCATCCACAGGGACGCGCAGCAGCGGGGATCTGCGCCTATCGATCCAGGGGGTAGGATAACGTGCTTTATATACTCAATGAGAATGACTTCAGTACCACCTGCCGGCATGGGCCGGTCATGGTCCTGGTACAAGCCGCTATACATTCAAGCACGTAGAAGCTGGCTTGTCACTGAGCGGGGGGCGCTGCATCGAGTGGTTGGGCCGCCAGCGTCACCATCTCGCGCTGGGCTAGCTCGGCTACAAAAGCCAGCGTATCTGCCTCAGCCTGCACGGGCTCGACGGCGTACTCGGCGGCGATCACGGCGGCGATTTGCGCGATGGTGCGGCTGCCATCGGCGAGCGACCAGATCCGCGCGCCGACAGCGTTGAGCACTTTGACCTCGCCTTTGCCGGGGATCAGTAGCACCGCCTCGTCGTTGAGGATTTGCCCGACGATACCGGGCTGTGCCGCGACATAAAGTGTGGTAGAAAGCATGAACAACCTGCTTAAAAACGAACCGCGACGCCGACGATCGCTCGGATCAGGAGCCGAAAGAAGGCACCGGCAACAAACGCCAGCCGCGATTCCCGATGTATCATCTGTTGCCGGCGCTGCTCAAGCCGGCTAACCTGGCCCAGCAGCCGGCTCGTCACCCGCCAGCAGCGCCGGCGCAGATCGATGGATCTGTCGTCGCGCTCCAATGCGATGATCCGCCCCTCGATCTCCGCCGCTGTGACCAGCGGATCGGCCAGACGATTGTTGTCGCCTTTGGTCTGCCAGCGCGGCGGCCTGACTGCGATCAGCCGGTGTGTCAGCCAAACGCCCTGCTGCCGGATCAGCAGGAGATCGCCGGGCCGCAGCGTGGCCGGCTCGATCGGCATGAGCCAGACCGCATCGCCGGGCCGGAGCAGCGGCAGCATGCTGGTGCCCGTGACAGTCAGCCGCGTTGCAGCGCCGCGCTGCCCGCTCCGGCGCATCAGATCGAGCGCGACGGCGCTGTAGCGATCGCTGGTGCTCGTCTGCATCTCAGCCACCCATCGCGACCGGCGCGTACACGTCGAACGACGGCAGCGGCAGGCGCAGCGCGGGATCGCCGAAGAGCACAAACGTATTGATCAGATCGCGGTCGCTGCCGGTGGCGTAGAGCGCCTGCTTGGCCGCGATCGTCGCCGGGCCGAGCGTGCGCACATGGCGCTGGAAGAGCGCGTCATAGAAGCCGTGCTCCAGCACATCGTGGCTGGTCGCGACGCCCAGGCCGGTCGGCGAGAAGGTTGCGATCGCGCCGTTGGTGGCGGTGCGCGCCAGGTCTTCGGCCAGGCCGGGCTGGTTGGGATAGAACCAGTAGCCGTCGAGACAGGTCATCGACAGCACGATCGGCAGGTGCGAGCCGTTGTCGAGCCGCGCGATGTCGGCGTTGACCAGCAGCTGCTCGTGCGTCCAGCGTCCGATCGAGGCGTGGCCGATGTAGCTCAGCAGCAGCGTGCCGGTCAGATTCAGCGTATCGACCAGCTGATCGGTCGCCTCGGGACAGGCGGACGGCACAGCGGCGGGCGGGCCGCAGTAGTTTTCGAGATAGATCCGCTCGATCTGCGCGTCGTCGGGCGTGTGCTCGGCGATCAGCGTCTCGGACGAGGCCACGAAATCGCCGGCGGCGTCGGGCGTGTTATCCGCGACGAAGAGCAGGCGCTGCTGCCAGTCGCCGGGCGTGGCCTGCTCGTAGCCGATGATCTTGTCGATCATGGCGTTAAGCTCGGCGCTGCTGTTGGCGGGCAGCCGTCCGATCGCCAGATCCGGCAGCAGATCCGTGCCGGCGATCGCGGCCAGCATGTTGGTAGCGTCGACCTCGCCCTGCCAGGGATCGATCCAGGCCATATTCGGCGGCATCAGAATCGGCGGGCCACCGTAGCGCTGCGGATTGTAGTTCTTGAAATTCCAGTGTCCATCGCCGGCGAGCACCACGTAGCTGGGCGCGGGCTTGTGCCAGTGAGCGTAGGCGTGCGCCAGAAAGCGCTTGATCGCCACCGGATGATAGATGCCGTGGTTGAACTGGTTGTACAGATCGTCCACGTCCACGACGAGCGTGCGCAGGCCCTGCGCCGCGCGGTAGGCTGCCAGTCGCTCGGAGGCGGCGCGCAAAGTGTGATGCGTGATGACAAGGTAGTCGGCGCTCTGGCTGGAAAGATCCGGCCCGACGTAGAGGCTGATCGCTTTGGGCTGCTGCAAGCCCGGCGCGGCCACGGCGATAAAGCGCGCGTCGGCGGCGTGGCTGCGCTGGAACGCCAGACGATACGTGTCGGCTACGGCTTCAAAGGCTGGATTGGCGATCAGTCGCGGCGTCTCCGGCGCGGTGATGTCGTAGATCTGGGCGCCGGGCTGTGTAAAGCCGTCGATCCGGTAGCGCCACTCGCCCGCGTCGCCGGTGAACATTAGCTGATCTGCGCTCGCCTGGAAGCGCCGCGCATAGTTGATCTCGAACCAGTCGAAGAACAGATCGTCGCCGCCGAGCGCGGGCTGATTAATCACCGTGAAGTCGAGGCGGTTCTCGCCCTCGCGCAGCGCCGACTGCGGAATCTCGGCCGCGAAGCGATGGCGGATCAGGCCGTCCCAGGTCGTGTCTTCCAGCAGCGTATCGTTGAGCACAAAGCGCGTGCGATGATCCGGCGCGGCGTCGATGTTCTGGTTGCGCGCCACGACCTCGCCGCGAACGGTGGCCGAGATCGGCGCGGTGGCGAGCGCGTCGAGCGTGGTTGTGTAGGCGCGCGTAGTCTGATCGCTGGTCTGGACGCGTTCCCAGAACCAGATGTCGCGGCTGGTAAAATGCCACGTCCACCACACGTTGGAGCGCTCGGCGCGGATCGTCTCGCGGTAGAACGCGGGCGTCGGCGCGCTGCCCGGCGTGCCGTCCACGCTGGCCATGCGTGGCCCGGGCGTGCCTCCGGTGTCGAGCCAGTAGACGTTGTCGTCGGTGTAGCTGCTGGCCGGCGCGTAGCTCTCGGACATGATCGTGTCGGTTGTCACCACGCTGCCGTCGAGCACAACCGTATCCGAAACGACACTACCGCTGAACTTCTGGCCATAAAAAATCAGTGCATCGCCGAGATCGAAACGGCCGTCGGCCTCGCCGCTCACCTGGATCGCAACATCGCGGCCCTGGCTGCTCAACCGAAACGATCGCGGATCGACCGAGGCGAGATCCAGCCCGGCAGCTTGCAGATCGGCGTGCGAGAGGCGATAGATGCCGTCGTGATCGATCACGATCTTGTAGCGCGGCGCGGTTGTTTGAGCGCGAAGCTGCTGTGGCTGTGACGGCTGAAGCGTCGTCTGCCAGCTCAGCGCGGCCTCCTGATTCAGCACCGCGCCGCCGAGCTGAGCGTCCAGCGCGTCGATCGGCGTGCGCTGCTGGGCGGCGGCTGAGACGTTCCAGCGCACCTCGACTTGCAGATGCCGGTGCCAGATCAGCTGGCCGAGCGCCGGGCGGTACTGGAACGGCGACAGCTCGATCCGCACGATCCGCTGGTTGCGCAGCCAGCCATCGTCGGCGATACGCGCGGGCGCGGCCGGGTAGCGCGCGCTGCTGGCGTAGGTCGGTGCGTCGGGCGTAGCGATCGTCGCTCCCGGCTGGAGATCATCGGTGAGCGGCGCGGGCCGAGGAACGGCAGCGATCGTGTAGTGATCGGGTAAGGTCTGGCTGCCAGTCTCGCGCAGCCGCAGCTCGATCTGGGCACTGGCCGGCACGCTGAGCAGCGCGGAAAACATCGGCAGCTGCGGCTTGCCAGGATCGGCACTGGTGCTTGCTCCGGGCAACATGAGCCGCTGGGCGGTATCGGATGAGCTGGAGTCGGCGGTGAGGCTGTAGCGGGACGTGACGAGATCGAGGACGGCGCTGGAGGCCGTCGCGTGCAGCAGCCGAATGCCTGGCACGGACGCAGCCTGATCGGCCGCGCTGACGAGCGAACTTCCCAGCAACACCGCCAGCATGACGACGATCAAGCTGCGCTTAAGCATACATTCCCTTATCGTGGACACGATCAAATAACAGCTCTCAGCTGCTGGGGGACAGGCAGAGCTGGATTCCAAACTACATCTTCGCGCGGGGGTCGAAGGGATTCAGAATATTCGTCAGGCCAATCGGCGATCCGGCACGCGTTTCTAGCTGAAGCTCATGGATGATCGCCGGGCTCTGGTAAGGCTTGCGGGGTTCAAGCGAAGGCTGGGTAGGCTGATCGTCTGACTCCAACGAGTCATCTACGACGTGCTGCATGAAAGTTCCTCTAATGGTAACGGTTGTTCGATTCGCGAGATCGACGCTCGGCCAATTATACGGAGTCGTGCGCCCGAGTTCAAATCCTGACCAGTGCAAAAAGGGCCTATTGGCGCGCAGTCATTTGGCGCTGCGAAATTTGACCAAATATTTGGCGAAAACTACTCACGGCTGCTGGAGCGCCGCGTGCTACAATCGCGATACGAGGTGGTTTCATGGAAACGAGAGCGCAGGCAACACTAGACGATCTGTATCATGTCCCGGAGCACGGCAAGGCGGAGCTTATCGACGGAGAAATCGTGCCGATGTCGCCTACTGGAGATGCGCCTAATCGTGCTGCCGGCGCGATCTATGTCCGGCTGCGGATGTATGAGCCGCATACCAACAACGGCCGCGCCTACGCCGATAACGCCGGCTTTAGTGTCGATCTTCCGCATCGCAACTCATTTAGTCCAGACGCCGCTTTTTATTTCGGCAAAGCCACTGGCCTGAAATTCCTTGAGGGCGCGCCGGTCTTCGCCGCTGAGGTGCGCAGCGAGGGCGATTACGGGCCCAAAGCGGAGCGCGCGATCGCCCAAAAGATCGCCGATTACTTTGCAGCCGGAACGCTCGTCGTGTGGGATGTCGATCTGCTGGCCGAGGAAGTGATCAAAGTTTATCGCGCGTCCGATCCTGCTACGCCGACCATCTATCATCGCGGTGATGTCGCCGAGGCCGAGCCTGCGGTTCCCGGCTGGACGATGCCGGTCGACGAGCTATTCACCTAGCTCCTGGCCCAGTGTCTCGACCAGCGGCCAGAACGAGGGATCGGGGAGGAAGTGCAGGCGATAGGCAGGCGTGGTGCGCAGGAGCTGCTGGCCACGCAGGAGCAGCGCGGCGCTGAGCGTCGGATCGGCGGGCAGCACCGGCACGGTGGCGATGATCTCAGCCAGCGCCTGGCCAGCGCCCATCGGCTCAAGAAAAACTGTCGTGTTTTGCACCAGCCGCAGCAGCGCGGTGAGCGGCGCGCACCTGATGCCGCTTGGTCGCACCTGCGTCGGGTTCCAGAACGGCGTCGCGTAGAGCAGCCAGCGATCATCATCGGGTAGCGCCACCACCAGATCATCGTTGAGCACCTGATCGTCGGGGGAAAGTCGCGCCACGGTTGTCTTGCCGCTGCCGGAGTAGCCGCAGAAAAGATAGCCGCGATCGCCGCGCACAATACCCGCGCCGTGCAGCAGCAGCCCGCCCGCACGAAACGCCAGCAGCGCATAGATTACCCGCACAAAATACTCGATGTCTTCCAGCGGATACGCCGACGAGATCGTCAGCTCGGCGCGGCCGGCCCGCACGTCGATCGAGCCGATGTAGCTGGGCGTGGTGAAGCGGATCGTGCCGTGGTCAAAGCTGAGCGCCGGATCGTAGAGCGGCGCTGCGCGCTCCTGGCCTGTCAGCGTGATCGTCGCCGTCAGCAGCGGCTCGCCGTCGAGCGGGAAATCGCGGTAGCGCTGGCGCAGCGCCGCAGCCAGCGCCGGATCGCCGCAGTGCAGCGTGATGCCAAGGCCGGCGATCGCAAGCCCACACATGAGCCGCTCGCCGCCTGTGGCGAAGGATTCGGCGCTCATTCCTGAGCCGGCTTTCGTGGCTGCCTGACCAGATGTGCGGCGATCTCCAGCCCGGCGAGCGCGATCCGCAGCCAGTGGTAGGGATAGCACAGCGGCCAGAGCGATGGTCGCGGCTGGTAGCGCCAGCGGATGTACTCCGGGCTGGGGCAGAGCAGGCTGCCGATGAACTGAAGCCGGGCGCGCGGCTCCAACGATTGCAGCTTCAGCCACTCGCCGATCGTGGCGGTGGGCGCGGCACCAGCTTTGCGCCGTGCAAACTCAGCCGGCGCGCGATCGCTCGTGCTTTTCTCAAGTGCAGACAGAAGATCTGGCGGCAGCGGCGTGCCGAAGTAGTCACGGGCAGCACCCAGCGCGGTATGCAGCGCGTCGGCCCAGTGGATGTGCCGCGCCTGTGCGATCGTGTCGGGCCAGCTGATGCGTTCGCCGTGCCGTGTGAGCAGCAGATGCAGATCGTAGAGCCAGATCAGCCGCGCCTGGCCGGCGCCGTGCTGCAATACCAGATGCGCGGACAGATACAGCAGATGTGCCGCCGGCGTGAGCTGCCACACGGGCGGTGTGTCGCGCTCGGATTGCCACGGCTCGATCTGCTGCCAGAACCAGTCGTGGGCGGGCGAGCGCCAGTCGGCGGCACCGGCCACCAGCCGCCAGTGCAGCTCGACGGTCACGCCGCCACGCGGCCCGCCCTGCAAGCGCGAGTGATACTCGACGAGCTGGTTGATCCCAGGCGTCAGCTCCGGCATCTCGGCGTAGCCCAGCGCCTGAAGCGCGGCGGTCGCGGCCGCGAGATCCTGCTCCGGCACCAGCAGATCGATGTCGCTGAGCGGGCGGAGCGCGGCTGCCGGGTAGAGCGTCGGGCCGAGCGCCGCGCCTTTGAGCACGACAACGGTGGTGATCGGCGCCAGCGCCGCCAGCACGCGCCCAAGCTCGGCGTGGATCAGGCTGCTCTGAGCGACAGCGCTGTAGTAGCCGAGCCGCAGCGCTGACTTGAGATCGGCGGGCATCGTCTCGGGCCAGCCTTGCTGCTCAAGTCGCCAGGCGAGCAGCGGCAGCACGCCGTCGGCCTGCGCCATCGTCGGCAGCGCGCGCCAATCGGCGGCCGTGAGCGACGACCAATCAGCCGGGTCGCCGACGAGTGTAGCGCAGAGCGCCTGACGTGCCAGCTCCATGCGCGCCTCTCAGGAATCGCTTTCGGCCAGCACAGCCGTCGTGCCGATCAGCGGCAGCACCAGGGCGATCGCCTGCTGATGCTCGGGTTGCAGCGGATGCAGGCCATGCTCGATCGCGGCGAGCTTGCGGCTGGAAATGCCGGTGCGCTGAGCCAGGCTTGCGTAGCTCAGGCCATGCGCCCGTCGCAGCGTGCGGATCGTGGTGGGCGAGATCGCGGCGTGAGCCGGAGCTTTGGAGAAGCGCAGCTTGAGCACCACCACCGTGATCACGCTGACGCCGACGCTGCCCCACAGCAGCCACGGCCCGATCCGATCGAGGATAGTGCTGGGATGCAGCTCCAGATAGGGCATGATCAAAAAGAGCAGAATATTGGTCAGGCCGTGCGCCAGCGTCACGCCGAGGATCGAGCCGCTCCAGTAGACGATGTAGGCGAAGAGTAGGCCGACCGCGAAGACGAAGAGCACGTCGACGATCGACAGGTAGCCGACGTGCAGCACCGCGAAGAGCAGCGCGACATAGACGAACGCGGCGCGGCCAAGTGTGGGCCGTGCCAGCGTTTGAAACAGGCCGCGAAAAATAACTTCTTCGGTAAAGCCGGTGAAGATCAGCAGGCTCAGCGCGGGCAGCAGCAGCGTGGACCACGACAAACTATTCACGCTTGCCTGAGGGCGCAGTATCACGTACTCGATCACTCCCAGACCGATGCCGATACATGCCAGTGGCAGCTCAAGCAGGAGGTTGCCCCGGTTCAGCCCCAGCGCCCGGCGCGGCAGTCCAATCTGCCGCACGATCAGCCACATCGCGGTCAGCAGCGGGATCGACACGATCGGATACCAGGCCATCTGCGGGAAGCTCAGCAGCGGCAGCGAGACCGACAGCATCCGAATCAAGGGCGCGAGCGTCAGCGCCAGCGCAAACTGTCCGACGCTCGTACGATGAGCGATCGCGCCGTGGACCATGAAGCCGAGCAGCAGCAGGGCGTGAAAGATCAGCCCCAGCTGCGGATCGACCACCGAGGTCACCAGCTCCGCCAGCGTGATCAGCAGCAGGTAGAGCCAGAGCAGCCAGTGCGAGTGAAGGGTCAGCTGACGCAGAGCGGTGGTGATCATGGCAGGGTTTCTCGAACATTGATCCATAGTCTCAGCCGTCGATGGGGTTGGGTTTCGTCGTCGCGAAAGAGCAGCAGATCGATCTGCTGGTCGTCGCCGGCCTGGTTGAGCGTGTAGCGCAGCGGCTGCTCCCAGATCTGGCCGGCTGCAACTTCGACGCGATCGAGCCGGGCGATCTCCGTGCTGCCGGCGCGCGCCTCGACACGGTAGATCGCGGCGCTGGAGTC
>DASWTW010000056.1:0-20174 GCA_036401895.1 Herpetosiphonaceae bacterium
CCGCAGCTCCAGGATATGCGGCCCCGCGCTCAGCTCGCCAAAGGCGAACGTGCGCGTGGTCGTCGTGGCGCTGTACAGATCGTACAGGCCGCGCGAGCTGCCGTCGATCAGCACCTCAACCTTGCGGCCGCTGGTCGACGCGATCGCCTGGTAGGCGACCGAGGTACCGGTGAACGGGAACCACACGCTGCTGCCGCCGGTCCAGTACTGGCCGCCGCTCGCGCCGGAGAGCGCCGTGCGCGTCCAATCGGCGCTGCTGCGCACCCGCGAATCGCCGTCTTCGAAGCGACCCTCGGGCATCGCCGTGCCGTCCCACACATCCAGGTAATCGAAACGCACCCAGGTGGCGGCCGAGAACGCGTTGCGCTGCCCGGTGACCGTGATCTGGATCGTGTGCGGCGCGTTGCTATCCAGCTGAATGCTGCGGCTGATCGGCTGTGCGACTCGACTGTAGGTATCGATCGTACCATAGCTCACGCCGTCGATCGCGACCTGCGCGAGCCCGGTGTCCGGCCCGGCCAGGAAGCCGAGGCGGACCCAGGAGCCGGTGAAAGCCAGCGAGATCGTCTGGTTGGCGGCGTTGTGCTGGGCATAGGAGCCCGCGCTGGTCAGCGTCGATTCGGAGCGCTTCCAGCCGACCGCGCCGACAAACGGCTTGCCGTTGTAGCGCAGCAGCTCGTGATTATCCTCGTAGCGCTTGATCCCGTCAGGCCGCAGATCCGGCGCCGGCGTGACTGCCGGCCGATCCGTCGCCTCGGACAGCGCCCAGGCCGCGAGTCCGGTCTGGATGTTGCCGTAGTCGTTGTGAGTGTTGAGGATGCGGCCCTGAGCGTTGACCGAGCCCTGGATGAACGCCGCGAGCGCCTCCATGGTCTGGATGTCGCTGGGGCTGTTCGGCAGCTTATGCGCGGCATCGCTCAAGCCGATCAGGGCCTGCGACTGCACGTGACAGGCCGCGCACTGGTTGGTCATCGCCCAGCGATTATTGGGATCGGACGTGTCGAAGCGCATCGTGTCCGACTGCTGGCGCGGAATCGCCCAGCCCAGCGCGCCCTCGACGCGGCGGTTGAGGCTGTTGCTGGCCTCGTAGATCTTGCGCACTTGCAGCGTGATGCTGCCTGTCGAATCGGCGGGCGTCGAGTCGGAGTGCCAGAAGCGCAGATCGGCAGCCTGGGGCAGATAGATGCGCACCGATTTGCCCCGGTTGAGCGCGGTCGCCTCGTAGTGCGTGGCCGAGCCGCCGGTGTGCGCGTCGATGCCGTAGCCCAGGAAGTACTCGCGCACGTTGTTTGGCCCGAGCGTGGCGTTGATGCGCACCGTATCGAACCAGGGACCGCTGGCCGACGGGCGGATCGCGCCGTCCGTGATCACGACGTCGTAGGTGCCGGCCTCAAGATGCAGCGGCACGCCGATCGCCGGGTTGGAGCCCGAAACGTTGGCAGGCGCGACCAGCTGCAAGGTCTCGGTCATGATCGGCGTCGGGTTGCCGCCGCCGCCACCGTTGGAGCCATCGCCAAAGAACGTGCGCTCCGTGGACAGCGTGGTGGTCACAACACTGGTGCCCGGCGCGACGATCGCCGGCGACACGTTGGCGGTCGCCTTGATGCCCTGGCCGACACTGAACAGCGTGTAGCCGCTGATCTCCTCCAGACCGGTTAGCGCCTGCGGACTGGTTATGTCGAGATCGACGTTGACGGTGTAGACGCCGGTAGCGAAGCCCGAGGTGTTCAGCCGGCTCAGCGCGAAGGTGTTCTGGGCATCGTTGAGCGAGACCGTGATCGGCAGCGTGGTGCTGAAGACGTGCGTGCCGCTGGGAGCCAGCACCTCGACCGCCGCCTGGCCGCCCATGCGCCAGTTGGCGATGTTGGCCACATGGAACGAAATCTGAGTCGCGCTGGTGCCGGTCTCGACGAAGTTGGGCGTCGCGGCGACCTGCGTGATCGCGGCCAGCGAATCGACCACGCGCAGACCGGCGGTTGCCCGCGCCGCGACGTAGGGAATATCCGCGCCGCCGGCATCGACCGCCTTGACACTGGCGGTCAGCGTGGTCAACCCGACCGAGTCCGGCGTGATCGCGAGCGGAACCGTGACCACCTGGCCGGGAGCCAGCGTGCGCGTCACCGGGCTGTTGAAGCTGGGCAGCGCCGGCGTGATAGTGGCGACGTAGGTCGTGCTCTGCTTGCCGCGATTGGCGATCTCCAGCGTGTAGGTCACGGGCCGGCCAGGCAGTGTAATTGCCGCGCCGGGCGTGATCTGCGCCGCCAGGCCGTACTGCGCGATGATCGCCAGTTGTTCCTGAAGATCGTGCAGCGCCTCGCGCAGATCCACCAGATCGGCGGCGATATCGGTCTCGCTGGTGTGGTTGCGCAGCGCCTGAGCCACTGCCTGAAGCGCGCCGGTCGCGGGCAGCGCCGAATACGGCTCAAGCTGCTCGACAATCTGCTCGATCGCCGTGACCAGCCGATCGCGCGCGGCCTGATCCAGCAGATTATTTTCCAGCGTCTGGATCGCGATGCCGGCGTTAGTCAGTGCCGCCGACAGCTCGGGATCGGGCAGCCGGTTGGCAACCTCGGCGGCCTCGTGCGCGGCCAGCGCTTGCTGGCTGACCATTCGCACCACAAGCCGGGCCGTCTGCGTGTACATGCCGGACTCGCTCAATAGCCGGATAGGATAATCCTGTCCCGGCTCGCCCTCCGGCGTAGCCAGAGTGAGACTTTCGGTCACCGCTTGACCGGCCGCCAGATCGAACGAGGTATCACCCGACATAGTCCAGCTAGCCAGGGGCAGATCGGCGGAGACGGCAAAGGTTCCAGCCGCATTGCCGACATTGCGCATGGTCAGCCCAACCGTGGTTGTCATACCCGGCGAGCTATAGGCGATCTCGGGAACAGCTTTCAGGTGGCTAAAAGCTAACGCGGGGAAGGTAAACGTTTCCGATACGCTCTGCGCCAGGCCCGAAGTGTCGGTCGCGCTGGCACTAACGGTGAAGGGATAGTCACTTCCGGCGGCGGGCAGCGTGGCAGTAGTCGGCTTGATATACAAGCCAACGCGGCCAACCTCACCCGGCAGCAGCGAAATCTCAGCCTGAGAGCTTCCTTCAGCCCCGCTAAGGATCAGCCAGCCATCCGGCAGCCCGGATACATCCACCGAGAAGGTATGGGCGGTAGTCGAGGTGTTGGTAATCGTGACCGTATACGCAGCGCCGGGAATCTGGGCCTGACCGTTGTTGGTATTGGCAAGCACCTGAGGCTCGGCGGCGCCATACGGCACAGTGATCAGCGGGTTAGGAGCAACCTGGAGATCCATACCCTGGAACGGCTGGGTGGTAACTGTATGTACCGCCGAGACCACCAGATCTGGATAGGTCGTCGAGCGAGCTGTGACCAGCACGGTGTACTCGCCAGGCTCGGTTCCCGGCCGCGGTGTCGCCGTGACGAGCCCTGAGCCGTCAAGTGTCACGTCCCATCCTGCCGGTGCCTCGACGGTTGTCGTGTAGGTATCGGTAAAGTTCGCGTCAATCTCCGCACGGAACGTGACCGGCGTCGTGGGGTTGGTGGTAGAGGTCGACGGCGACGTTCGCAGCGAGAAGACCGAAGCCTCACCCGTCAGCACGATCCGATCGCTGGTCGTGTCGACATGCGTAACCGAGACAGGACCGCTGTAGTTGGCGATGGCAACGCCCGCGCCGGCATCCAGCGCCGCGCCTCCGACGCTCAGCGTGCCGGCGGCCGGCCCGAGCATCAGGCTTCCATCGCTGAGCGCCAGCCCTGCGGCCGGCGCAAAGACCGGCTGCGCAGTATGCCCTGCGCCGCGCACGGTCGTCGCGTTCGGCGTAACCAGCGTGAACGAGCCGGTGTAGATTGTTGTGCTGTTGAGCTGCACCACCGCGTCGTCGAGGGTGAGCGTGTAGGGCTGTGTGCCGGTCAGCCGTGCATCGTAGCTCTGCCACGATCCGGCAGCGCCAAGGCCCGTGAGCGCGGGAGCGTAGGTAGCAACATCGCCGCTGCCGGAAAGCGACACCTCGAACGCAGCGCCCTCCACTTCAGCCGTGTACGGCGAGCCGTCCTGCGCCTTGACGGATACGTCGCCCGTGTTGAGCAGCGTGCCGTCTGCCGCGTAGAGCTGTGCGTTGCTGGTCGCCAGCGAGTCGAACACAAAGGCGTGGCGGGCCGTGGGCTGCCATGCACTACCTGTCAACCCATCCAGGCTCGCCGAGGAGGTAGTCAGATCCAGGCTCAGGTTGCGCGCGGTACGAGTAGCCTGCGCCAGCACCTGAGTCGTTGTTATGGACCATGTATCGCTTGACCATGGCTCGGTCTGTGCCAGAAACTCGGGTAAGGGCGGATCCGAGGCTATCTGGAGGGCAGTTACCGCAGCAAGCACCGTAAACGCCAGAAACATGATCGCGCCGGCCGCGCCAATACAAAAGTCTTCATTACCTAGCCCGATCGCCACCGCACATTCCAGCAGCGCCTCCGCCACTGTCATGAAGTGTGCGAGGACCAGCCATAGTTGAAGCATCAGCTCGTGCTTTACGAAAAACCCGAGGATGAGGCCGGCAGTGCCGAGGACCCACCAGTCAGTCGCGATCACAAAGAAGTTCTTGATGAAGCTGATAAAGACGAAGATCGCGCCGCCAAGCATGCCCAAGCCTTTTTTGGCGCTGTAGGCCATGCGCAGGGTGGAAAAATAGCTGATGATCGGGCTACCGGCGCGCTGCCCATTTTCGAGCACGCCGAGCGTATGCCCATCGGGCGCAACTTCCCACCAGCCGATCGTAGATTTGCCGTTCACCGTCACCATCTGATCGGGAACAAAGACCAGCTTATCCGCCATTGCCGCAGCAGTAATCCGCGCCTTGGCCTGTGGCGAAAAATTCGTCTGCTCCAGAGTCTTGAGATTCTTCTTGCTGATCCCAATGATCGGGATGTTGGCGGCGTCGGCGCTCTGGAAAACACTAACAACCGATGTCGGCGAGCGCCCCCACATTTTCTCCAGCAGCAAATGCTCAGTCAGTTTGTCCGACATACTCAACAGCATCTGCGTAGAGACAACGGCAGACTCGGCCTGACCCGGCCTTGCCAGGACACGCTCTTTGAGATCGACCAGCTCGAACGAAAGCTCCATCGAGTCTGAGATTGTGGTCTGCGATTGCAGCAGAATCTCGGGCCGCGCCACATACGCTTTCGTCAGCAGCGACTTGGTATGCTTGGCGTGAGCCTCTCCCGAGAGCATGTTGAACGTCGTCGCCATCGTACCCAGCAGCGCCGCCTGCGCGCGCTGAACCGGCTCAAGGTATTGAGCAACATACTGGGATATTGCGACGTCGTCGTTCTGGTCCAGGGTTTGGAGCTTGGTGTAGGCCTCGGCAGCGCGCGGCATCAGCTTTGTCAGCTCGACCTGCTGCCGCGCGAGCTGCGCCATCGGCGTACGATTCTGGGCAACCACCTGAATCTGGACGATGTCGTTAGGCGCGACCAGGGGCTTGTCGGTGCTGGACGCCAGCGAGACGTTCCCGCCGCTTTGGCGCGCCGCCGCCCCGATCAAGTCTTTGATCTCCCGCTCGTGAACCTCCACTGCGCCTGAAGCGTCCCGCGTCTCGATCACCAGCCACTCGCCGGTGACACGGCTGGTGCCAAGCGGGAAGTTCGAGATCAAGTCCTGGAAGGCCTGGCCTTGAATGACCTGGTCGCCGACTAGGAAATACGGCACATAGGTGGTTTGCGTCGCGTAGAATATCATGCCCGCGCCGCCCGAACCGTTGACCGTGTGGCTCAGGCTGATCGGCTTGCCCACCACCGAGACCGTGTTGAATGTGTGGCTGAGAGGATAGGACTGGCTCAGTCCATTGGAGCCGCCGTTGAGCGGGTGCTGCTCTTCGATCTTGACCTTGAGCGTTACTTTATGCCGCAGCGCATCCGGCACCTCGGCGATCCGATCGGTGCCATCGGTTGCCCGTCGGTCGTCGGCAACCAGCCGCTGACCGATACTGGCGGCATTGAACGATGGATCGAGATCGCGCCAGCCCTGGCCGGGCAGATAGGCTTCTACCCACCAGTGATCCTGCGTCTCGCTCAGTAATCGCGGGTCTTCTGCCACGTTGCTAACAGGCGTTCCTGCCGGAACATGCCCGATCAAGGCTTTCGGCTCAGGAAACATCGAGAGAATCAGGCCCTGCGACAGATCCTTGTTCAACGTGCCGTGACGGTAGCGGGCAGGAACACCGCTCGCCCGCAACATGGCGATCAGCAGGCTGGAAAGGTCCAGCGAGTTACCGGCTTCACTCCAGAGCGTGCCGCGCGTACCACGCAGCGAGCCAGTGTACGACTCGTAGCCCAGACCACGCACAAACGCGAACATCCGACTCGGATCTTGGCCTAGCTCGGCCGCCTTCGCAAGCATGTCCTGCTCGTAGATGTCCGCATCCGGGGTCCACTTCAGCCAATTGCCCACCGGCTCGCCGTTCAATGATCCCGGCATCAGTATCGCCGGCTGTGTCTGAGCGGTAACCGAGCGATTGTTAAGCATACCCCAGGCGCTCGCTCCCGTATCCAGATCGATGCTGGCCGTGATATTCGTCGGAACTTGCAGCGTCAGCGCAACTGTGACATTGCTTGCCGGCGGGATGTCGCCCAAACTCCACGCCTGCACCCTTCCACGCCGATCGGCTGCTGGTGTCGACGAGACCAGCGTCGCCGCGCTGGTGAGCGTATCAACCAGCAGCACGTTGCGGATCGTGTTGGGATCGTCGGCGGGGTCCATACCTGGAGCAACCGCCAGCGTATCGGTAATTGTTGGGTTGTCCGGCAGTTGCGGGCTGCTCATCGGTAGCTGGTTATTGGTCACAGTCAACGTCACCACCAGGGTGCTGCTTACTGTATCCGTACTCTGGTACGCCGATTGGACCCGCGACACCGAGAGCGGCTGCGTCAAGGCATCCGGCGCATGCGGCGTATCATTCGCCGCCATCTCCTGCGCGCCTGCGTCGATCAGGATGCCGTCGGGCTCACCATTGGGCCCAAGCAGGCTGGTAGCCGCGAGATCGCGAAGCTCTTGCGGCAGAGCGTCGTTGTTCAGCGCGCCGAGGAGCGCCGGGTCCAGGCCCGTCGCCGATTGGCGTTGAGGCTGCGCGGCTGCGGCAGTCTTGGTCGCTCGTGGCAGCGGTGCGCCAAGAAACGTACAGCAGAGCAAGAGCGCAACGAGTTTGTACAGCCGCCGATCCGTGAAACTGGGGGTTTTCATGGGTTGTCCTCGAATCCAGAAAGCGAATACTAAGCAGAGGAAGACTCCGGTTGAGCGAGTCGGATGCGTTCTGCCTCATCAGCTACTTGGCGCGTAGCCCAACGTCCACCGGCTCCCATGCCGATCAGGAAGCCACAGGCGAGCGAACTACAGATCAAGACGCTGGCAATCAGTGCCAGAACAGTGGTATAGGTGGGAATGGCCGCTAATCGCGGAACCAGTAGGAATGGGCCGATAATGATGATAGCTCCGATCAGCACTGCTAATCGGAGTGATGTCGACGAGGTCCACAGAATGCCTTTGGTGACCACTTCGGCGATGCTAAGGGCCAGACCTATGATGCCGCCCCAAACCAGCGCGTACATCATACAGAGTGCGGCTCCCGGCACAAAGCTTCGTGCCGATACCTTGGCAATCATCTCGCTGCCGGAAAGGCCAAGAATGCTGCTGACACCCCATAAGACGCCGATGCCGATACCTATCGCCACGGTACCGGCTACACGTTCGCCGCCACTGGCGAGCAGCCCAAACAACGCTCCGGTGACAAGCCCGGTCGTGATGCCGTTCCAGTGTACAGGCGCTCCTACCAGTGTGCTGATACCGCCGATGCCAATCGTCAATAGCAAAACAACTAGTGTTGTACCGAGTAGACCCTGGATCACGAGTGCGACCGCCTGCTTTGAGCTATTGATTCGTGGTCGAACATGTTCCCAGTACCACCGCTGGTCGACCCAGACAGCGTACACAATGCGGAGCCACTGACCGGGCCACCACCAATACGGCAAGGTATTGATCTCGGTGTTGCACATTCATCAACCTTTGCGTGCTGATCCCGCATCTTTGGCGGGCTATACTGACCGCAGCGAGGCGGTGCTGCTGAACTATCCGCAGCGGACGATCCAGGCAATCGCGATACAAAACAGGATTATTCAAATGGTATCCGTGAGCTGGTGACAGGCTCTGGATTGCTCGATGCGACCGAAACGTTCGATCGACCAGGAGGAGCAGGGTCGTGTGATCGGCACGACAAACATCACTCCACGCCACGAGCGCAGAGCTAGATTTGGTGTGCTGCCTGTAGCGGGTGAGCGCACACCACGAACTCATGCTGCGACCGGCGCGGCGTCAGGAGTAGGCCGCTTGATCCAGCATCAGAAACAGATCGCGTTATGTTTTATCGATGTATTGAGTTTACGGGCAAAAGACGACTCACGACGACGTTGTGACAGGGACGACGCGGCATCGCAAAAGAGGCGTTTGGATGCGCGCTGTTTACTTAAACGATGGTCTTTGCCAAAAGTTACGGCGGTTTTGTCGATCTTTGGATCGAATTTTTAGATACGGTTTTTCCTGCTCCGTGGCCACTGCTCCACCTTTTATGTCAATCTGCTACTCGTGAAAGTCTTGGAGCCATTCAACAGCCTCGGCCTCGTCGGTAAAAATTTTGATCACGATCTGAGCTCTAACAATCGCCATGAAGAAGTTGGCGATCAGCTTGCTGATCCGTGACTCGACCAGCAGTGCAGCAGCGCTGGCAAACTGTGCGGTTTCCGGGCCGCGATAGATTTCACGCGCGTCGCGCTCCTGGGCCTGCATCTTGCGCAGATCGACCAGCACCGGACGACGTTTGCCGCCACTTACCTGGAGAGCCGCGCGCAAACTTTCTTGAGCATCCTCCTTCGTCTCTTTCATCCCTGGTAGCACCAGAACATGGATGATCCCGTCTTCGCGTAAGCGAACCGAGCCGGTTCGTGTTTTTATTGTGGGGGGAGTCATAGGTCTAAGCTCGCATCCTTTGTGTGCGGACTATGTAGCTAACGGCTAGTCCTGCGGGCAATTATTCGCGAAAGCCTTTGAGCCATTCAACAGCCTCGGCCTCATCGGTAAAGACTTTGGTGGTAATACGGTTTTTAACAATCGCCATGAAAAAGTTGGCGATCAGCTTGCTGATCCGCGACTCCACCAGCAGCGCCGCCGCCGTGCCGATCTCCGCAGCTTCCGGGCTGCCATACACCTGGCGCGCATCGCGATCCTGGGCTTGCATATGGCGAATGTCCACCAGGATCGGGTAGCGTCGTCCCTGGGCCAGCTCACCGGCGGCGCGCATTGTGGCCTGCGCATCCTCCAACGATTCTTCCGCCCCTGCCGCGATCGTGACCCGAATAATGCCGTCTTCGCGTAAGGTGACGGTGCTGATACGAGTTTGTTTTGTTTGCAGATTCATACCAGAGAGCGTTCCTCCGAATGTGTCGGCCAGGTAGCTGATGAGTTTCGTCACGCGTAGATGTGTCCGGCTCGGCGATGAGCGGCCATGCGAACAACCAGTGTCGAGATGAGGTAGTTGTGAGCACGCTGGGTGTCTGTGACATTTGGTTGAAGAAGCAACCGTGGGTTGGCAAGCCCTTTAGCGCTCTGGGATCATAACGTCGAATCGCAAAAACAGCAAGCGCGTAGATCAAGCCCGCGTACTGATCCGCGCTAGCTGAATGTCTGTTTCGGACTCAGCGCCTGGGCAAAGCACCTATAAACCCTGGTATGATAGTGGAGGCTTTGATCGACTGCTCGTCGAATGCAACTCAGCTAACTACTGCTATGACAACACGCTATTTGCGAACCAGCGATATTGCCAGAGCGCTCGGTGTACACGCCAACACCATAAGATTGTATGAGCTGCGGGGCTTCCTGCCGGAGATTCCGCGCGCCCCAAACGGGTATCGCCAGTACAACGCCCTGCATCTTGAACAGGCGCGACTCGCGCATCTCGCGCTGCAATGGCCCTATCTTGGCGATAAAACGCTCCTGCTGCAGCTGGTACACAGCGCGGCCACCGGCGACCTGGGCATGGCCATGGAGCTGGCCTACAAGTATCTCGCGCATGTGCGTGTGGAGCGAACTTTTGCGGAGGCAGCGATTGAGTTTCTCGATCGCTGGGCCGCAGGCCACTTACTGGACACGCCGCGCCAGCAGGTTCATATCAGCCAGGCTGCGAAGCATCTGCATGTCACTGTCGATATGCTGCGCAACTGGGAGCGCAACGGCCTGATCGACGTTCCACGCGACCCGACGAATTACTACCGCCTGTACGGAACCGCCGAATTTGGACGACTCCGCGTGATTCGCACGCTGGTGCAGTCGGGCTATAGCCTCATGGCGATTCTGCGGATGCTACAACAGTTCGACGCGGGAAACACCCACGATCTGCGCGGCGCGCTGGAGCTGCCGCCCGGTGACGAGCAGTTGCTGACTATTGCCGATCGCTGGCTTTCGACGTTGTGGGAGCAGGAGCAGCGCGCGCAAAACCTGATCCGGCACATCAGCTCTATGATCGAGCTGGCCCATATGCGCTAGCGGCGCGCCGTCTGGCGGCTCAAACCCTCCATGTTCACACCAGTCCTTTATGATAGTCATGCTTGCGCAACGCTTGTTGCGGGCCCCACAACCAAAGGAGGAAGCATGACGATCCTGGTGACTGGCGCGACCGGAAACGTTGGACGGCTGGTCGTCGATCAGCTGGTGGACGCTGGCGCAAAGGTGCGGGCGCTGACGATCGATCCGCGCAAGGCCGCGCTGCCGCCCGAGGTTGAGGTCGCTGAAGGATACCTTGGCCGGCTCGAAACGCTGCCCGCCGCGCTTGAGGGTGTCGAAGTTTTGTACCTGGCACCGCTGCCGCGAACGGTGCGTGATGTGGTGCGGCTGGCCCAGGCTGCGGGCGTGCAGCGCATCGTCGATCTTTCATCGTCCAACGCCGACGACGAGGCCGCCGGCGATCCAAGCGGCTGGCACTACTACGCGGTCGAAAAAGCCGTCGAAGACTCAGGGATCGCCTGGACACATCTACGGCCGGGCGAGTTCATGACCAATACCTTCGCCTGGGCCGAGCAGATCCGCACGACGGGCGTGGTGCGCGCTCCTCATGCCAACGGCGCAACCGCGATCATCGCGCTGGAAGACATCGCGGCAGTCGCAGCGCGGGTGCTGCTTGAGGACTGGCACATTGGCCGCAAATACGAGCTGACCGGGCCGGAGGCCGTCAGGCGTAAAGATCTGGCCCGGCTGATCGGCGCGGCGATCGGGCGCGAGGTCAGGTTCGAGGAGCAGACCCGCGAAGAAGCGCTGGCCGAGCTGACGCCGACGATGGGTGAGTGGGCGGCGTGGTATGTGGATGGCATCGGCCAGCTGGTGGAGCATCCGCAGCCCGTCCTGCCGACCGTCGAGGAGATCACGGGCCGCCCGGCGACGACGTTTGCGCAGTGGGCCGTCAAGCACGCCGCCGCGTTTCGCTGACGCAGCCGGATCGCGCTGTCAGCGTTTGTGGCGGATCGTGAGCAGCGCGATCTTGGTAGCATGGTTGAACGGAGCCGGATCGGTGACCGGCGCGGCAACGGTGGTCTCGGGAAAGCCTGCGCAATCGGCAGGAACCGGAATCGTCCCTGCGATCGAGACGTAGCCGTCGTGGCACAGCGACTCGATCGCGTCCATGTAGTCCTGGCCGCTGAAAAAGAGCGCATTGTTGATCGCGACGATCGTTCCGCCATCCTGCACCAGCGGCCGGACCTTGTTGATCAGCCGCGTAACATTCTGGGCCAGATCGACCACGCCGCGATTGGTCGCCGCGAAGAACGGCGGATCGATAAACACGCAGTCGAAGCGCTCGCCGGCACGTTTGAGCTGGTTGATCAGCGGCCAGAAATCGCCGGCCATGAACTCGGGCTTGCGGATCGGAAAGCCGTTCAGCGTGTAGGAGGTTTTGGCGACGTTGAGAAAGCGACGATTCAGATCGAGCTGCACCACGCGCCCGGCACCGCCGCCGTAGGCCGCTACGCCCAGGCTGCCGGTGTAGGCAAACGTATTGAGCACCACTTTGTCGCGCAGATTCCCGATCGCCCACTCGCGCAGGTTGCGTGTGTCGAGGTAGAAGCTGGCATCGCGATTCATCGTTAGCTCAAGCGCATACCAGACCCCGTGCTCGCGAATCTTGCGATCGACGGACGTGCCGAAGACCAGCACGCCCTGCTTGTCTTGATCCGTCACGCCGTGGCGGGTTTTGACGACGATCGCGCGCAGCCAGGGCAGCCGCTCAAGCAACACTCGCTGCGCAGCCGCGATCAGCGCCGCGCCATTCTCAGGCGGATCGGCGTAGTTGTGCAGAACGATCGTGGCGGCGTACAGATCGACCACCAGATCGGGACAGCCTTCAAGAAAGCCGTTGAATAAACGCAGCGCTGTTTCGTGCCGGGCGTCGAACAGCGGCTCACGGGCTGTGATCGCGCGGTGCAGCAGAGCTTCCACTGGCTCGATTGTCATTGATCCCTCATTTCGTCCATCCTTCTCTCAGGCCATCTGCCGGGTTTCTCAGAATCCTCAGCGATCTATAACCACTATACCAATTTGTCGCCATTCGCAGCACAGCACCTGGCCGGTATGGTTATACACGTCAGGAAAAACGCTTCCTGCTCGTTCCAGAAACCATCATAGAAGAAGGATGAAACCCGCATGTCCCCCCACACGCATAATCTCAAGCGCGGCCTGATCGCGGCGCTGCTTGGCACTGTTCTTACCGCTTGCGGCACGCCCGATGACGTATTTCAGTCGGCAGGGAGTATACCACCGACGCGCGAGCCAGCCGTTACACAGACCGCTCAGCCCACGCCGCTGCCCGCGCTCGCTACGACCACGCCGGTCAGTGGCTCGGCTCAGCCCACCGCCACGCCGCAGCCCGCCGCCCAGCCGATCATCGGCTTTAGCCCGCAGTCCGGCCAGCCGGGAACCATGGTCTCGATCTTTGGCTCAGGCTACCCGGCCGATCAGCCCGTCAAGGTGCGTCTCGGCCTGCCGCAGCCAATGGGCGAGGTGCTGGTGAGCGCCGTTCCCGGCCAGGACGGCCGCTGGAGCACCACCCTGACCATGCCCGCCAGCCTGCCCTCCGGCGACACCATCCCGAGCGGCACGCTGTACCTCGTGGCGATGGACGATCAGAATGTCGCGCTCGCCAGCGCGCCCTTCGCCTTCAGCGCTCCTGCTCTAGAGCCCACGCCGGTTATTCGCGACGGACAGCCGCAGCCAGCCAACGATCCGCTGCAAGCCGTCGAGCTGTTTATGACGGCACTTCAGCACGATCGCACAGGCAAGACCGCCAGCTTCTACACCGGCGGCACGCTCCGCACAACGTTTGAAGACGGCATCACCGACATCGGCGGCGTGCTGCACGAGCATAATCCGTTTCAGTGGTTTACTGTGGATCGAGTGGTTGGCTCGGATCAGCAGAACACCTATGTCAAAGGCGCGCTGCACTACGGCCCCGGCGCCGCCTACGATCGCATCTTTACGGTCTCCAATCGCGAAGACGGCGAGTGGCGCGTCTTCAAGGTGACCGTTCCCGATCCCGAGCCGACAGCGGGTCCATCGCATCCGGCGGCGATTGAAACGGTCCAGGCATTGCTCGGAGGCTACACCAATCAGGCGGATCTGAAGCCCTACCTGGCGACGAACATCCGCCGCGAGATGGAGGCCGGCCGCCCGCTCCATGCGATTCTGGGCCTCCATCCGATCGCGCTGCAATCGTTCGCGGTTGACGCGCCCGAGGATCGACCGTCCGAGGTGCTGTTTGTCCCCGCGACGCTGGTCTATGAGAGCTTCAGCGAGGAGCGCCTGTTTACGCTGGTGGTAGAAGACGGCACGTGGCGGATCAACGGGAGCCAGCCGCGCTAGAGCCGGGAAAATAACGTAGGGACACGTCGCTAGTCTGTCCTGGCACTTCAATCAACCTAGCGAGCAGCCTGTGGCGTTTCCACAGGCTGTTTCGTTATGTCCGGTCCAGATAATCGATCACAAAATGCACAAAGCTCACAGTCTCGGCGAAAGTGGCATCGGGATCGGCGGGCTCACGCCAGGCTGTACGCCAGGCAAGCGCATTGTGGATCAGCGCCGACCACTGCGGGAAGTGCTCGGCGGCCCAGAGCCCTGCTTGCCGCTTTGATACCTGCTCGCCGTTGGTGGTGGCGTACAGCGCACGGCACAGTGTCAGGATCGCGTAAGCCTGGAAAGGCCGCGAGTATCGAGTCTCGACGATGTAGCCGCCCCAGGCCAGCACCTGCTCACGCACAGCGCGGAGATATTCTGCCTGCGAGATCGGCGCGATCACCTCGGCTGGCTGCGGGCCGGCGAGCGCCACGCCGTATTTGCGCACCACCCACCAGTTGATCAGCCAGTCCTTGCCCGCTTCTTTCAGATGAAACGGCTCGCCGGGGCTGATGATCGCGATCGTGCTGCTCTGCGACCTGAACGTCTCAAGCGCCGGCTGCGCAAGATAGGCGATCTCGATGCGATCGTTCCACACCGGATGGCCAGCCACGAACTCGACGTGCATGCGATCCAGGCGATCGAATGTCTGGCCGTCGATCTGGTCTCCCGTCACCGCCAGCAGATCGATGTCGCTGATCGTGTGATCGAAATCGCCGGTCACGAGCGAGCCGTAGAGATACAAGCCAACTAGCTGCTCGCCCAGCGCCTGCTGGATCTGCCGGCGCAGCGTGTGCAGGATTTCGTCGATGTCGGTATAGGGTGTGATCGGCATGGTTGCACCTAAAGGAGGTTGTCGGCACGTCACACAGGTTGTAGGCTGTTCTGGGGCAGTGTACCACGGCTGAATAGAGAACAAGGGACAAGGGAACAAAGAACAAAGAACATAGTAGCACCTTAACCCTCTTCTCCTACGGCAGTGGGAGAAGGGGCAGGGGCATGAGGGCCAGGACAAAGGAACAAATCCGCCTGTACATCGCGCAATCGATCTGCTGATCATGGTGCGAGGGTTGCTAGCCTCTCGGTTCCTGATACTATTCAGCCGACAGTTACTGACCGAGCAGCGCCGCTCAGTTGCTCCAGGGTGTGAGCACTCACTCGATCATAACGATTTCGAGGCTTGAGAGGAATACCTGCGTGTTGATACTCTTCATGAAGAGGCGATTCTGATGCCTAATCCCCTGACTCGCGTTCGGGCCTCGGCCTGGCTCAGCGGCGGCTACTTCTGGTACTTTGCGGCGGTCGGCTGCCTGATTCCATTTATTACGGTCTACTACCGTCACCTTCAATTCAGCGGCTTTCAGATCGGTGTGCTGACGGCGATTTTGCCGCTGGGCATTGCCTTTATCGCTCCGCTCTGCGGCACGCTGGCGGATACCTTTTCCGCGCACCGGCTGCTGCTGCGCAGCGCGCTGGTGCTGGCTGGAATTACCGCGCTCGTGATGGCCCAGGTGACGAGCTTCCTCACGCTTGTGCCGCTGATGATTCTGCTGGCCGTCTGTCTGGCGGCGGTCCCGGCGATGCTCGACGGCTTCGCGATGCTGATTAGCGCCCAGGAAGGTGTCGCGTTTGGGCGGCTGCGGGTGTGGGGCTCGGTGGGCTATATTCTGAGCGTCTGGATCGTGGCGTGGCAGATGGGCCAGCGCGTGTCTAATTTCTTTCTGATCGCCTACGCCGTCTCGCTGCTGCTGACCGGCGTGAGCACACTGGGCTTGCCGCGAGTACCGGCGCTGGCTCAGGCCAGACAGCCGATGTGGCGCGGCATCTCTACCATGGTGCGCAATCCTTCGGTCGCGCTGGTGCTGCTCACGGTCTATCTTGTCACCAGCAGCGCCAACATTATGTCGAACTATCTCAGCATCTATATCACCGAGCTTGGCGGCACGGCTCAGATGATCGGGACGGCTTCGGCAATCGCGGCGATCAGCGAGATGCCGGTATTGATCTTTGGACACGGCCTGCTCAGCCGTTTTTCCAGCCGCAAGATTCTTGCCCTGGCGATCGCTGTCTATTTCATCCGCTTTCTGCTCTACACGCTGCCGCTGCCGGGATACTGGGTTCTGTCGGCGCAGATCATGCACGGCCTGTCCTTCGGGCTGTATTTGATGGCCTCGGTCACGCTGGTGCATGAGCTTGCGGGACGCGAGCGCGCGGCGACTGCGCAAGGATTGCTCAGCTCAACTTCGTTCGGCTTTGGGGCGATCACCGGGGCGTTAGTTGGCGGCGCGCTGCTGGATCGGCTGGGAGCAGTGGGGATTTTTCAGGTCGCGGCAGTCGGCATGTTTATTGCGCTGGCGATGGGGCTTTTTACGGTTCGCGCGGTAGGCGCAGCCGATGCGAGGGGGCAGCGACTACGCCAGCTAACGGATCAGGAAGGCTGAGGCGGCGAGCTTATGCCGTTGCCTCGCTCAGCGGCAGCTTCTGCGTGCCCCGGCCGATCTGGATCACCAGCAGCGAGGCGATGAAGCACAGGATGCTCGCGCCGATGAAGCTGAGATTATAGCTGCCCTGCCACACGCGGATCGAGCCCGCTAGCACGGCCGCCAGCGACGCGCCCAGCTGGTGGCTGGCGAAGAGCCAGGCATACACCGTGCTGACGCGCTCCTTGCCGAAGATGTCGGCGGTCAGACGCACGGTTGGCGGCACCGTTGCGACCCAATCCAGGCCATAGAAGACGATAAAGAACAAGAGGCCCGGACGGCCCAGATCGTAGGCGTAGGGCAGGAACAGCAGCGACAGCCCACGCAGGCCGTAGTACCAGAACAGCAGCCAGCGGCTTGACCAGCGGTCCGAGAGCCAGCCCGAGGCCAGCGTGCCGATCACGTCGAAGATCCCGATTGTGGCCAGCATGCTCGCGGCGACGACTTCGGTCATGCCGTGGTCATGCGAGGCCGGGATCAGATGACTGCCGATCAGGCCGTTGGTGCTGGCTCCACAGACAAAGAAGCTGCCCGCCAGCAGCAAGAAATCACGGGAGCGGATACAGTCACCCAGCGTTTGGAAGGCCAGCCGAAACGGATTCTTGGAGGTCGGCGCGGGCGGCGGAAGCTCGGCGCTGGTCGCGCCATAGGGCTGGAGACCAACGTCCTGCGGCCGGTTGCGGATCACCAGCGCCACCAGCGGAATGATCGCAACCGTGACCGTGGCGATCAAAGCTACCGCGCTGCGCCAGCCCACATACTCGACCATCGCCGCGAGCACGGGCAGAAAGATCAGCTGTCCAGTCGCGGTGCTGGCCGTGAGCAGCCCAACGACAATACCGCGATGCGTCGTGAACCAGCGATTGGCGACGGTTGCGGCCACCCAGCCGGCCAGCGCACCACTGCCCAGGCCGCCAAAGATACCCCACAGCAGCGTGAACTGCCAGATCGCATCCATCTGCGTCGTCAGTGCGACCGCGAGCACCAGCACCGCCAGCGCCCCAACCATCACCTTGCGCATGCCGAAACGTTCCATGACGGCGGCGGCAAACGGACCGCAGAGTCCGAAGAACAGGAGATTGACTCCAACCGCCAGCGAGACCAGATCCCGCGTCCAGCCAAATTCTTGCTCCAGCGGCAGCATCAAAACGCCGGGCACCGAGCGAATACCGGCCGTCACCAGCAGCAGAACAAAGGCGACGGCAACCACAAACCAGCCATAGTGCAGGCGTGGACGAGCCAGCGGTGTATCCATACGACGATCCTTCCAAAAAGGTGTATATACGCATATCTGCGTAAAAAAATCAGGAGGCCAGCGCCTCGATGTCGGATAGCATCTCTCGCAGCGCTTGCAGCCGGTCGCTGCCCAGCTGCGTGACGAGCCGCGCCTGAGCATCGTCCCACAGCGGCGCGGCCAGATCCAGCGCATCACGGCCTTGCTCCGTCAGCGTCACGATGCGCATGCGCGAGTCGGCGCCGGGCGTGATCGAGACCAGGCCCTCACGCTCAAGCACAGCCAGATTCCGGCCCAGCGTTGTGCGATCGAGCTCCATCGTTGCGGCCAGCGCTGAAATCTTGGGTGCTTCCAGCCGTCTCACGGCGCGCAGCAGCGAGAGCTGCGTCACCTTGAGGCCGCTCGGCTCTAGCACGCTGTCATAGAAGTGAGTGATCGCCTGCGAGGCGCGACGAACCGCGACACAGGTACAGTTTGTTTTCGTGGCCATGATGCGAGTATATACACCTATTTTGGGAATGTCAATCAGCCGAAAGTCTACCGGCTCATGCACCGACGCAGCACCACGCCGCAGCGGTGCATAGCAAAGACATTGGTGTGGTAAGATACCGCCATCGAACGTCATGGTGCGGCTACCAAAGAGGACCAACGATGATCGAGCAGCGCTCGTTTGAAGAAGAACCGATTCCCGGCACAACGCTCGACGATCTCAATGTGCAGCAGGTTGCGCAGCATATCGATCAGGCCCGCAGTGAAGGTCGCCTGATGCGCCCGGAAGAGGCCGGGACGCCAGAGGCTTTTCTGCGCTATCACCGGTGTTTGACGGAGGTAGACGGCGAGACCGTGCCGACGATGGCGGGCATCCTGTTTTTCGGCAAAGATCCGCAGCGCTGGCTGCCGCAAGCCGAGTTTGTGCTGGGCCGCTTTCCAGGCGATAAGGCTACTTCCGAGCAAGGCCGCCATCTAGAGCGCTATGGCGGCACGCTGCCGGAGCAGATTCGCAAAGTCGAGCAGTTTATCGTCTCGCATATGGAGCGCGGCTTTTCGATCGAGGAAGGGCCGCAGCGCCGTGAGCGGCCGCAGTTTCCGCCTGTGGTGCTGCGCGAGATGCTGGTGAATGCGGCGGGACATCGCGATTACTCGCTCGCGGGCGCGGCAGTGCGCGTGTCGATGTTTCCCAATCGCATCGAGGTTGCCTCGCCGGGCGGTCCTCCTGTAGCCGCTCCGCTTCAAGGGCTGATGCAAAGCTCGCACGCGCGCAATCCCACGCTGATGCGCCTGCTGTGGCAGGTGCGCTTCTGCGAGGCGTTTGGGCTTGGCCTGCGGACGATTCTTGAAACCATGGCGCGTGAAGATCTGCCCGAGCCGCGCATCGATGTTGCAGCCGCCAACTTCTTCATCAGCATCGAAGGCCACCAGCCGACCGGGCTGAGCATGGAGCTTGTCGAGCGGCTGAGCGAGCCGCAGCTGGTGCTGCTCAAGCATATTGTCAAGGCCGGCAGCTTGAACCCGCGCCAGGCCAGCACGCTGCTACCGCATCGCTCCGAGCGCTCGATTCGCAGCGATCTCAACGGTCTGGTGGAGATGGGCGTGATCATGCGGCTGGGAGAAACGCGAGCCGTCAGCTATCGCCTGACCAGCGACATCCAGCGGCTGCCGATCTAAACTGTGTGGTAGTAATCTACCGTAAATTGCCGGAAACGCTGCGGCGAAGTTGCGGGTTTGGTTTCCGTAATTCGCCGCAATTTGCCGAAGATGTTTCCTTTGATTGATCCACGCTCGAATTGCCGTAATCCGCCGCTATTTGCCGAAAAGCCTTCTCTAAATCTACCCGCCTCAGATTACCGTAATCTGCCGTAGTTTGCCGAAGACTCTTTCCCCGCATCTGCTCTGCATATTATTGCCGTAATCCGCCGCTATTTGCCGTAATCCACTGGCTCCCCGCTGCCACGGGCGCTATCATCGCCTCGCCGCGCTGGTTACGACGATCCTCGCATAGCTCCATGATGACCTCAAAATAACAGGTCCGCCATAAGATTGCCGGAATGCGTCATAACCTGCCGCAATATGCCTTAATCCGCCGCAGTTAGATCAAAGGTCGCCTTAAAGAGCCGGCAAACTTGCCGTCAAAGTCGTTGACTCTTGCCGTTAAAATCTCTAGCATTTTCGTCAGAATGGCGAACAAGGATTAAAACGCCGAACAGCCACCAGTATGGTGACTGTTCGCTTCTCAAACCCTATCGCATCGTACATCGCCAGCCCGCCAGCAACGCGATGCACAACACGCCCCGGAGGGGGAGGATTGAATGTTGCCTGCGATCTTAGCAATTTCTTCGACGCATGTCAATATCCCCGTTGCAGATTCATGGCCAGGGGATGAGCTATGAGCAGCACGTACGATCCACGGATAACCGCGTACTTCGGCGATGCAGTTCTGCGCGCCGGCTTTATGCCCACGCCGCATCTCTTCTTGCGCCACT
>DASWTW010000057.1:0-1779 GCA_036401895.1 Herpetosiphonaceae bacterium
CCGCAGCTCCAGGATATGCGGCCCCGCGCTCAGCTCGCCAAAGGCGAACGTGCGCGTGGTCGTCGTGGCGCTGTACAGATCGTACAGGCCGCGCGAGCTGCCGTCGATCAGCACCTCAACCTTGCGGCCGCTGGTCGACGCAATCGCCTGGTAGGCGACCGAGGTACCCGTGAACGGGAACCACACGCTGCTGCCGCCGGTCCAGTACTGGCCGCCGCTCGCGCCGGAGAGCGCTGTGCGCGCCCAATCGACGCTGCTGCGCACCCGCGAATCGCCGTCTTCGAAGCGACCCTCGGGCATCGCCGTGCCGTCCCACACATCCAGGTAGTCGAGACGGACCCAGCGCTCGGTCGAGAAGGCGTTGCGCTGTCCGGTCACCGTGATCTGGATCGTGTGCGAGCCGTTGCTATCCAGCTGAATGCCACGGCTGATTGGCTGTGCGACCCGGCTGAAGGTATCGATCGTGCCGTAGCTCACGCCGTCGATCGCGACCTGCGCGAGCCCGGTATCCGGCCCGGCCAGGAAGCCGAGGCGGACCCAGGAGCCGGTGAAAGCCAGCGAGATCGTCTGGTTAGCGGCGTTGTGCTGGGCATAGGAGCCCGCGCTGGTCAGCGTCGATTCGGAGCGCTTCCAGCCGACCGCGCCGATGAACGGCTTGCCGTTGTAGCGCAGCGACTCATCGCTATCTTCGTAGCGCTTGATGCCGTCAGGCCGCAGGTCGGGTACCGGCGTGACTGCCGGCCGATCCGTCGCCTCGGACAGCGCCCAGCCCGCCAGACCGGTCTGGATGCTGGAATTGCTGAGGTTGCCCTGCGCGTTGACCGAGCCCTGCATGAACGCCGCGATCGCTTCCAGCGCGCGGGCGTCACTCGGGTTGTTCGGCAGTTTCCGCGCGGCCTCGCTCAAGCCGATCAGGCCCTGGGACTGCACGTGACAGGCCATACACTGGTTGTCCATGACCCATTGGTTACTCGGGTCGGTGGCATCAAAGCGTAGCGTCTCTACCTGCTGGCTCGGAATTGCCCAGCCGAGCGCACCCTCGACGCGGCGATTGAGATTGGTGCTGGCCGCGAACATTGTACGCACCTGGAGCGTGATGCTGCCGGTAGCGTCGGCGGGCGTCGCATCCGGGAGCCAGAAGCGCACATCGGCAGCCTGGGGCAGATAGATGCGCACCGATTTGCCCCGGTTGAGCGCGATCGCTTCATACGGCGTCGGCGAGCCGCCGGTATGCGCGTCGAGACCATAGCCGAGATAAGAGTCGCGGACGGTGCCGGTGCCCAGGTTGACATTGACGCGCACGGTATCGAACCAGGGACCGCTGGCCGAGGGACGAATCGCGCCATCGGCGATCACCACATCATAGGTGCCAGCCTCAAGCCGGCGCAGCACGCCCACGGCCGGATTCGACGGCGACACGTTGGTAGGCGCGACCAGCTGCAGCGTCTCGGTCATGATCGGCGTCGGGTTGCCGCCGCCGCCAGTGGAGCCGTCGCCAAAGAATGTGCGCTCGGTGCTCAGCGTGGTGGTCACAACACTGGTGCCCGGCGCGACGATCGCCGGCGACACGTTGGCGGTCGCCTTGATGCCCTGACCGACGCTAAACAACGTGTAGCCGCTGATCTCCTCCAGGCCCGTCAGCGCCTGCGGGCTCGTTATGTCGAGATCGACGTTGACGGTGTAGACGCCGGTAGCGAAGCCCGAGGTGTTCAGCCGGCTCAGCGCGAAGGTGTTCTGGGCATCGTTGAGCGAGACCGTGATCGGCAGCGTGGTGCTGAA
>DASWTW010000058.1:0-44138 GCA_036401895.1 Herpetosiphonaceae bacterium
CCTGCTGATCAAGCGCAGCTACCCGCCGTTTCAAGAGCGCTGGGCGCTGCCGGGCGGCTTTGTAAAGCTCGACGAGCCTTTGGAGCAGGCGGCGCGCCGGGAGTTGGAAGAAGAGACCGGACTGCATGATGTGTATCTGGAGCAGCTCTACACCTTCGGCGAGCCGGGCCGCGATCCGCGCACACGCGTGATCAGCGTGGCCTATTTCGCGCTGGTTCGCGCCGACCAGCAAACACTCCACGCCTCCAACGAAAGCTCAGACGTGCGCTGGTTTCCGGTGCCCGACGTTCCGCAGCCGCTGGCGTTCGATCACGATCAGATCCTGCGCTTTGCGGTGGACCGGCTGCGCTCGAAGCTAGAATACACAACGCTGGCCTTTCAGCTGCTGCCGCAAGTCTTTACCTTGCCCGAGCTTAAACAAACCTACGAGCAGATTCTGGGCGAGCAGCTCGATCGCGGCAACTTCTACCGCAAGATCAAAGAGGCTGAGCTGCTGGAGCCGGTTGGGCGAGTGCGTGAGAGCGGCGGACGACCGGCGGCGCTGTATCGCTTCCGGGCCGAGCGGCGCGAAGGCGACTTCGTGTTTCGCTGGCGTGAGGCGCGTACCGAACGAGATCGCTGATAGGTTATTCGGCGACGATTATTTTGCTTTTAGCCGCGCCCTGATGCAGGTTGCGCGGGATGTTTCAATCGAACCAGGAGCGTAAACTATGCTCAATCTGCTTTTGGTCCAATGGCGGCCTCAGAAGGGCAACTACCCGGCAAATATCCAGCGCATCCAGGCGCTGTTCGGCCAGATTGCGGCTCTCGATCCGCAGCCCGACGTGGTGATCTTCCCCGAGACCTCGCTGACAGGCTACTTCCTTGAGGGCGGCGTGCGCGAGCTAGCCCAGACCGCCGGAACGGTCTTCGCCGATCTTCAGGCGGCCTACCTGGCGGCACGTGGCGCAGACGCACCACCGCTCGACATTGTGATCGGCTTCTACGAGATCTACCGCGATCGCTACTTCAACAGCGCGCTGTACGCGACGCTGGGAGCAGAACCTAGAACCCAGAACCTAGAACCTAACGGAGAACAAGGGAACAAGGAAACAAAGGAACAAAAAAGTACCACTGTTCCCCCTCGCCTACCGCAGTGGGAGAGGGGGTTAGGGGGTGAGGGCCTGACTCCCGGCATTCGCCACGTGCATCGCAAGGTGTTTTTGCCGAGCTATGGTGTTTTCGACGAGGCGCGCTTTGTCGAGAGCGGGCATCACATCACAGCCTTCGAGACGCGCTGGGGCCGGGCTGCGATCTTGATCTGTGAGGATGCCTGGCACTCGCTCACCGGTACGATCGCCGCGCTGGATGGCGCGCAGATTCTGTACATTGTGTCGGCGTCACCGGCGCGCGGAGCCAACGGGCCAACGCCCAGCAACGTCGAGCACTGGGAGATGCTGCTGCGCAATATTGCGAGCGAGCACGGCATGTACGTTGCGATCGCGCAGCTGACGGGCTTTGAGGGCGGTAAAGGCTTCGCCGGCAGCTCGTTTGTGGTCGGGCCGCGCGGCGAGACTCATGCGCGGGGTCCGCTCTGGAACGAGGCGCTGGTACAGGCGCAGGTCGATCTACGCGATCTGCACCTGGTGCGAGCCGATCTGCCGCTGCTGGCCGATACCGAGACGCTACTGCCGCATCTGATCCACGAGCTGCAAACCGCAGGCGTCAATGGTCGGGAGCGAGCAAGCTGGGAAGAGGCGCAGCGACCAGCGCCGGCGATCGCGCCAGCAGCGGAGCGCAGCGCGGCCCACGAGCGGACCGGCGCGCTGCCGCAGCCGGTCGAGGGCGACGGCACAACCACGCACCCCGATGAGGCGCGAGCGTCGGAGTCGGCGCGGAAGCAGCAGAAGGCGCAGATCTTCGCGCCAATCCCGGTGATCGCTGCGCCTGCCTTCGATCCCAGCTCAGACGAGCCGCTCAAGCTCGACGCGGCGGCGACCAGCGAGTGGCTGATCCGCTTCTTGCAGGATGAGGTCACGCTCCGGCGCGGCTTCAAAAAAGTCGTCTTCGGCCTCTCAGGCGGAGTGGACTCGGCGCTGGCGGCCTATCTCTGCGCGCGCGCGTTCGGTCCCGAGAACGTCGTCGGCATTCGCATGCCCTACCGCACATCCAGCCGCGAAAGCCTGGATCATGCGCAGCTCGTGGTCGATGACCTCGGCATTCAAAGCGAGACGATCGAGATCAGCGATGCCGTCGACGGCTATCTGCGCTACGCCGAGGACGCCGACGGTCGGCGGCGTGGCAACGTCATGGCCCGTATGCGCATGATCATTCTTTTCGACCAATCGGCGCGCTACAACTGTATCCCGATCGGCACCGGCAACAAAACCGAGCGGCTCTTCGGCTACTTCACCTGGCACGCCGACGACTCGCCGCCGGTCAATCCGCTGGGCGACCTGTTCAAAAGCCAGGTCTGGCAGATCGCGCAATATCTGGGCGTGCCCGACGTGATCGTTTCGAAGCCTGCCAGCGCGGATCTGATCGTCGGGCAGACCGATGAGAGCGACTTCGGTATCTCGTATCGCGAGGCCGACCGGATTTTGTACTGGCTGCTGCAAGGCTACACCACCGAGCGGCTGGTCGAGCTGGGCTTCAAGCCCGAGAGCGTGCGGATCGTGACGCAGCGCGTGGGCTCGACGCACTGGAAGCGGCATCTGCCCAGCGTGGCCATGCTGTCGTCGACCGCGATCGGCGAGTACTATCTGCGTCCGTTGGATTATTGATCAGCTTTTCTATGAGCGCGGCTCACGCTGCGCTCTCCCTTTAACTCAGGAGGCCATCGATGGCTGGATTTGCCGAATCTGCCGCACCGTTTCTGCGCTATCTCGAACACTGGCACGAGCATCTCAAAGAGGCCTCGCTGGACGAGCTGATCGCCGGCAAGCCTGAGCGCGTGGCCGTGGTCTGTGTGGATGTGATCGTGGGCTTTTGCAAGGAAGGCCCGCTGGCCAGCCCGCGCGTCGATACGATCGTCGAGCCGATCGTGCGGCTGTTCACGGCGCTGCATGAGCGCGGCGTTAAGCATTTTGTGCTGCCGCAGGACACCCACGAGCCGGACGCGGTCGAGTTTATGTCGTACCCGCCACACTGCATTCGCGGCACGATCGAGGCCGAGACCGTGCCGGAGCTGAAAGCGCTGCCCTTCAGCGACAGCTTCACGATCATCGAGAAGAACGCGCTCAGCGCCTTTGTCGACACCTCGCTGCCGACCTGGGTCCGCGAGCATCCCGAAGTCGATACCTACATCGTCACTGGCGACTGCACGGATCTTTGCACCTACAACCTGGCGCTGCATCTGCGCATGGACGCCAACGCGCGGCAGCTTGAGCGGCGCGTGGTGCTGGCCGAAGACTGCGTCGATACGTTTGATATTCCGGTCGAGACCGCGCAGCAGCTCGGCATTCGGCCGCATCCCGGCGATTTTCATCACCTGGTCTTTTTGCACCACATGGAGCAGAACGGCGTCGAGATCGTCAAAGGGCTCGCGTAACACTCACGGCTTCAATCAGGAACCGAAAAGGATGCGGCAAGCCGCGTCCTTTTTGCGTTAAACGCTGGCCTGAAGATTGAAGAGATCGTGATCAGAAACTGCAACCAGGAGGATAAGGATGGACATTCGACTCGACTCGGCCATGCAAGCGCTCGATCCGAACGCTCGCAACGTGATTGTTGACGCGGCTATGCAGTACGTTCGCGACAAGCAGCAGGCCGCGCCGGATGCGGTAGCGCCTGCCAACGCGGGCCGCGCCAGCGACGAACAGTTCCCGGCGCCGATCGACGCGATCACGCTGCTGGACACCACGACCACCAACGCAGTAACGATCTATGAGATCGAGCTGAGCGCCGGCGGCAACCTCGATCATGTCGGCGTGGAGATCGCCAACGATGGCACCGTGCGTGTGCGCGGCGTGGAATAGATTCTGGAATATCGCGGGTTGAAACCGAAAAACACGCAACGATGACGCGAAGTAGGGGCGTATTGCATACGCCCCGCAAAACCTTTGCCACACGGCTACTCAGCTAGAATCATCATTCCTTGCACGTCGACCAGAATCTCCCCAAACAGCCGCCGCTGCACCAGCTCACGATCAGCTTCAGTCAGGATCGACACGTCGCTTGCGCCAAGCTCGGCGGGCAGCACCAGACCCGACGCACACGAGCTGTCGAAGACTTCAAGGATCGCCGCACTGCTGTCGTCGCCGCCGATGCGATTGATCACAATCCTGGCACATCCTGTGCAGCGATGGATCAGCATCAGCTCGCCGTCGCGCTCCCGCGCATACTTATTCTTCGAGCGCTTGGTCGTCAGCCCGACCGGCTTCATCGCCGCGCGGCACCCCGACAGCCGATCGCCGGCCTCGAACCAATCGAGATGCCGCGACCAGAGGCAGGCTGGACAATGATTGCGGTTCTGCACGCCTGCGACGATCGGCGCGCACGAAACATATTGATGGCACTGAATACACTTAAATTCCTGCTCGCCGGGACGAATGCGAGAAAGACGAATCCGTGACTGTGATCGGCTATTGCGTGAATATGACACTTGTAAAGCTCCGCACCTGTTAGCGAGCCGCCGCGCTGGCAGCGGCTAGAAATTGCACAAAAAACCAGCCACAGGTACTTCCCGTGGCTGGCAAATATGTGCTTGCGCAGGTTAGAGCATCAGCAAGATGCCATAGTGCTCAGGCGTTGGGCGTAGCGAGGCAGTTGAAACACCCGCTATTCACGCGCCACGGGGAAGTGGTCACCCGTGGCGAAGATGTCGGCCTCTGCCTTGTGCTATGTACGATCGCGTAACGGCCTGAAGAGCCGCACGCAGACGCTGACCGAACAAATGCCGTCAGCAGGACGCACAAGGAGAAAAAGCTAGACTTACGCTTCGACCCGTGGGTTGGTCCACACCGATATGTAAGCCCGCACCGACATCTTGGTACTCATAAATTCCCTCACTACTTCAGATGCGATTCAATAGCGCCAGCATAGCGCCGATCCATCAGGCCCGCATGAGTCTAAGGGCGGAGAAGATCAGGGCCGATCGCCTACTTCTCGTCCTCGATGATGCGCAGATGCAGCTCCTTGAGCTGTCGCTCGTCCACCGGCGATGGCGAGCCAAGCATCAAGTCCTCGGCGCGCTGCGTCTTCGGGAAAGCGATCACCTCGCGGATGTTGTCCTCGTCGGCCAGCAGCAGGATCAGCCGATCGATGCCGAGCGCGATACCACCGTGGGGCGGCGCGCCGTACTCGAAGGCTTCCAGCATATGGCCGAACTTGCGCTGCTGCTCCTCCGGCGAGATGTTGAGCAGACTAAACAGCTTGGCCTGCACATCGCGGCGATGGATACGGATCGAGCCGCCGCCGGCCTCGTAGCCGTTGCAGATCAGATCGTAGGCTTTGGCGCGCACCTTGCCGGCGTCTGTGTCCATGAGCGCCAGATCTTCGTCACGCGGCGAGGTGAACGGGTGATGCATCGCGTTCCAGCGGCTTTCTTCCTCGTCCCACTCGAACGCCGGGAAATCATAGACCCAGCCGAAGTGCAGCAGGCTCTCGTCGGCCAGCTTCAAGCGCTCGGCAAACTCGCGGCGCAGCTTGTCGAGCGAGGCCGCGACCACCGCGCGGCTCGGATCGGCCACAAAGACCAGCAGATCGCCGGCCGCGCCGCCCAGCCGCTGCACGATCGCTTGCATCTGCTCGTCACCGAAGAACTTGGCGATCGACGACTTCACGCCGTCGGCCTCCACTGCGATCGCCGCGACACCTTTGGCACCGCCGATGCGCGCGACCTCGTTCAGCTCGTCCAGCTGCTTGCGCGAGTAGCTGCCGACGCCGGGAACGCGAATGCCTTTGACCTGGCCACCCTGCCCGATCGCGTTGGCAAACACCGCGAACTGCGAGTCGGCGACCAGATCCGAAACATCGATCAGCTCCAGGCCGTAGCGCAGATCCGGCTTGTCAGAGCCGTAGCGCTCGATCGCCTCCCCATAGGTCAGGCGCGGAAACGGCGTGATCACGCGCTTATGCGGCACCAGCGTTTGCACCAGCTCGGTGATCAAGCCCTCGATCAGATCCAGCACATCGTTCTGCTCGACAAAGCTCATCTCGATATCGAGCTGCGTGAACTCGGGCTGGCGATCGGCGCGCAGGTCTTCGTCGCGCATACAGCGAGCGATCTGAAAATACTTGTCGAAGCCGGCAACCATCAGCAGCTGCTTGAGCTGCTGCGGCGACTGCGGCAGAGCGTAGAACTCGCCGGGATGGATACGCGACGGCACCAGGTAGTCACGCGCGCCCTCAGGCGTGGAGGCCATCAGCATCGGCGTCTCGATCTCAAGAAAATCGCGGGCCGAGAGATAATCGCGCATAAACTTGATCGTCTGGTGGCGCAGAATAATATTGCGCTGCATCCGCGCTCGGCGCAGATCGATGTAGCGGTACTTAAGCCGCAGCGTCTCGTCCTCGCCGCCCTCGCGGCTGACATAGAGCGGCGTTTGCTTGGCCGCATTCAGCACCGTCACCTGTGTTGCCACAACCTCGATGCCGCCAGTCGCCAGCTCGGTGTTGCGCGACTCGGCCGGCCGCTCCCGAACGACGCCCTGAATCTGGAGCACAAACTCGTTGCGCGCCTGCTCAAGCGCGGCGTGAGCCTCGGGCTGAGTGGTTTTGTCGGCGACCACCTGGGTCATGCCGTAGCGGTCGCGAAGGTCGATAAAGATCAAAGGGCCGTGATCGCGGCGGCGGTTGAGCCAGCCGGTCAATGTTATGGTCTGGCCCGCGTGGTCGGCGCGCAGCGCGCCGCACGTATGGGTTCGCAGCATGAGTATCTCCTGAACAAGAATGACGTGTATTATAGCGGACAGACCTGGAGTAGCAATGCCTGCGTTGCCGGATCGATGCATTTATGCTATAACTCGGGCCCTAGACAGGCCACGCGGGCTACGGGCGTGCGCCTCAGCAGTTTATATGGGGGCGATGTCGCCGTCATATACTAGGAGAAAGAGAAGGACCGTATGCGATTTATCAAACCGATTGGCCTCGTCGCGCTCTTTGCGATCACGCTGGTGTCGGTCCAGGCAGCGCCGCCGGCCCAGCGACAATATATCGAGAGCGTGTCGGGCTCGACCCAGAACGTAAAATTCCCCAGCCTGGCGCAGGCCGGCAATCAAGTTGCGGTCGCGTACAGCACCGGCGATGCTGTGCTGGCGATCAAGAACGGCGGCGGCCAGGGCTTTGCCTCGAAGACCGTCCTGGGCAAGACCGGCAACCCCTCGTACTTCAATCACGCGGTCGCGGCCGGCCCCAACGGCACCGGCGACTTCCGCAGCGCCTGGTCCGACAACGGCGAGCGCATTATGTACAATGCGCCCGGCATCGGGACACGAACCGTGGCCTCGGGCCTGGGCTTCGCGCACTTTGTCGACATCGCCGTCACGGGCAACGGCCGCACCTTTATCATCTGGCGCAACCAGCTGGGCAATACTGTTGGGCTTCAGCTCAGCTACTCCGACAACGGCACCGACTGGACCGGGCCGATCCTGGTGACGAACCAGGCCGAGCCGCTGGGACGGCCACGCATGGCAGCCGGGCCGAACAATAGCCTCTACCTGATCTTCGGCAACGCGAAGGGCGACATCTTCTCCGGTGTCTGGAACGGCAGCAACTTTGTGCTGGCGGGCGCGACCAGCGGCGGCGGCTTCGAGGCCGATCCGACGATCACAGCCGCTCCCAACGGCGGCGTTTTCGCCGCGTGGCGTGTAGTTGGCGTCGGCTCGTTCTGGGCCGAGCGGACCAGCGGCGGCACGTGGAACTTCAGCCCGCTGGGCGGTGGTGATGCCGCCGGCTCCGTGGCGATCGATGCCGACGCGGGCAGCAACCTGCACGCCGCGTGGTCCAGCAAGGCGACCGGCAGCTGGGAAGTCTACTACTCGGCGCGGCTGGCTAACGGCGAGTGGACCTCGCCCGAGAACGGCTCAGCCAACGGCGGCGCCTTCGACGTAAACGTCGAGGTGCTCGGCACCGTCGCCAGCGGAGAGCTGGCCGGCCATGTGGCGTACGAGGCGTTCGTGTCATCCGGCCCCGACATCCGCTTCTCGCGCTTCGTATCGCAAGGCGGCGCGCAGCCAACGCCGCAGCCAACACCGCAGCCGACACCGCAGCCAACACCCACGCCCTATCCGAACACGCGTTGCTTCCCCGAGACCGGACAGTGCGCCGGTGGACGGCTGATCGAGTACTGGGACCAGAGCGGCGGCCTGCCGGTCTTTGGCTATCCGCTGGACGCCGAGTCCGATCGGCAGACGCTTGACGGCCGCTACCGCATGCAGATCTTCGAGCGTAACCGGCTGGAGCTGCACCCCGAGAAGCCCGCGCCCTATGACGTGCTACTCGGACGCCTCGGCGGCGATCTGCTCTACAAGCAGGGCCGGCCCTGGGAAACGCTGCCCCGCGAGGAGCCGCGCGCCGGCTGTCGGTACTTCGCCGAGACGCAGCACAACCTGTGCGAGCCATTCCTGAGCTACTGGCGCACGCACGGCCTGGAGTTCGGCGATCCCGGCGTCAGCGATCGCGAAAGCCTGGCGCTCTTCGGCCTGCCGCTCACCAGCGTCAACGTCGAGCAGAATCCCGATGGCTGGACCGGCCAGACCCAGTGGTTTGAGCGCGCCCGCTTCGAGTTCCACCCCGAGAACAACGATCCCTTCAAGATCTTGCTCGGCCGCCTGGGAGCCGAGACGCGCTAATCCCGACCTCGGTTCGGGAACATCCGTAGCATGGAGCACAGCCACGATCGTTTGATCGTGGCTGTGGCATGTTCGGCGAAATGTTCGGATTTAACGCGACACGACGTCCGAGTCCAGCGTCTGCTCGTTAACCGGCGCGTTGGGCGGCGCGTAGTCTCCACAGATCAGCTTCTCGGCGATGCGCGCCGACGAGAGCACGCCCGGCAAGCCCGCGCCTGGATGCGTCCCCGCGCCGACGAAGTACAGATTCGGAATATCCTCGCTCTGATTGTGCGGGCGGAAGTACGCCGACTGCGTGAGGATCGGCTCGACCGAGAACGCGCTGCCCAGGTACGAGTTAAGCGTGTCGTGGAAGTGCTGCGGCGTGATCATATGCTCGGCGACCAGATGCTTGCTCAGGCCGGGCAGATAGCGCTCCTCTAAAAACTGCATAATAGTGTCGCGGTAGGGCTTCGCCGCCTTGGACCAATCCGTCCCCGAGCCGAGATGCGGCACCGGCGACAGCACATAGAACGCGTCGCAGCCGGGAGGTGCCAGCGACGGATCGGTGAGCGTGGGCATGTGCAGGTAGAGCGAGAAATCTTTGGCTAGCTGCTTTTTGGTGAAAATATCGTTCAGCAGCGGCTTGTAGCGCTTGCCAAGGATAATGTCGTGGTGCTTCAGCTCGGGGCCGTCCGTGCCGCGATACTGCCGATCTGTGCCGAAGTAGATCACCACCAGCGACATCGAGTAGCGCGTGCGCGCCAGCCGGTGATCGCTCCAGCTCGGTCGCACCTGGGCTGGCAGCAGCTTGTTGTAGGCAAACGCAACCTCGCCGTTGCACACCACCGCGTCGGCCTTTTCGATCGTGCCGTCTGCCAGCTGTACGCCCTTGGCCTTGCCGCCCTCCACCACAATCTGCTGGACCTCGGTGTCAAGCCGCAGCTCGCCGCCCAGTTCCTCGAAGAGCCGCACCAGGCCATTGATGATCGCGCCGGTACCGCCCAGCGCAAAATGCACGCCCCACTTGCGCTCAAGAAAATGGATCAGCGTGTAGATCGACGTGGTCTGGAAGGGATTGCCGCCGACCAGCAGCGGATGAAACGACAGCACCTGGCGCGTGCGCTCGTCCTTCACAAACTGGCTGACAAAGCCGTACACCGTGCGATACGACTCCAGCTTCATCATGTCGGGAATAATCTTGATCATGTCCCAGGGCTTGAGAAACGGCTGATCCGCCAGCCGCGTAAAGCCTACGTCGAAGATCTTCTCGCTGCGGCGCACAAACTCCTGGTAGCCCGGCACATCGTCGGGATTGAAGCGGCCGATCTGCTCGATCATGCGCTCGCTATCGCCGGTGTAGTCGAAGTGCGAGCCGTCGTGAAAGAAGATGCGGTAAAACGGATCGACCGGCACCATTTGTACGTAGTCTTCAGTGCGACGACCAGCATCCTGGAATAGCTCTTCGATCAGCCACGGCGCGGTGATCACCGTCGGGCCTCCGTCGAACTTAAAGCCATTCTGCTCGTAAACGTAGGCGCGTCCGCCGGGCTTGTCACGCTTTTCAAGCAGCAAAACATCATGACCGCGCCGTTGCAACCGGACGGCCGTCGCAAGGCCGCCAAAGCCGCTGCCAATAACAATGATGCGCATAGTAGCTCCTGCAACCCTCGATCGTCTAAGTAGAGAACAAAGGAACAAAGGGACAAAAGAACAAAGCACAAAAGCCCATGGACGCAGTTCAAAACTATTCTTTGTTCTTTGTTCTCTGTTCTCCTTCTGTATATAGTTATAGCAGCATTCATGGAACAAGCCGGATATTCGGTGAAATCCAGGACTAGCGCGGCGTACGTAGAGTATTTTATAATTGGTGTACCATGTCAGATACAAGTCTTAATACAACTGAAGAAGTGCGCGGCCTGGTTCGCGCAGGCCGCGCCGCTGTTCGCGTCGGCGACTACGAGGCTGCACGTACGACTTTTGAGCGCGCGCTGGAGCTTGCTCCCGCCAATCAGGAGGCGATCGACGGGCTGCGCGACGCTCAGCGACGGCTGGGCATGTCGCCCAGGCCCACCGGCGACGAGCAGGTCGAGTTCTGCTACCGCCACCCCGACACGGAGACCGCGCTGCATTGCACGTCATGCGGTCGCCCGATCTGTGTGCGCTGCACAACGCCGGCCGCCGTAGGCCAGCTCTGCCCGGAGTGCCGCAAGGGACGCCGTGCGCCCAACTACAAGATCTCGCCCGCCAGCCTGGTCAAAGGCGCGATCGTTGGGCTGGTGGTTTCAACCGTCGTGGCGACGCTGATCGGGTTTTTCGGAGGAGCGATCGGCTTCTTCCTGTTTTTTATCCTGTTCGCGATCGCGCCGGCTGCCGCCGAGATGATCGTGCGCAGCGTGGATTGGGCAACGCGCAACAAACGCGGCCGTCCCATGCAGATCACGGTGGCAGTGGCGATGATCATCGGCGGTCTGATCGCCTACCAGCTGACCTTCGCCGCCCTGCCAATCGGCCTGTTTCTGCTGATCGGCGTCAGCACCGCAGTTGCGCGACTGCGCTAGTTGTATTAGGATGTGCGCCCTGAAACACCAGGAGTGGATCAGGGAGTTAAACAATGATCAAACTACGACTCATTCTTGCCGGCGCGCTTCTGCTACTGGGGCTCGCGGCCTGCAACAGCGGCACAACACCCACGCCCGGCGCGACAGTCGAGCCGGGAGCAAGCGCTCCGGCGGGAACCATCACCCAGCCGACGTCGAGCATCACATCGATCCCAGAGAGCGCGTATCCCACGCCCGGCAGTCAGACGCAGGGAGGCTATCCAACGCCCTCGTCGTCGCCGTAAGTTGCACTAAGACGTGCTGAGTGGTATACTTATGCAACGTTATACGCCGTTTGTGAAAAGTGGGTGTCCCCCACTTTTCGCGTTGTTGACGGTTTAAAGCGTAGAGAAGGAAACCATGAAAAGCGATTTCTACGCCGCAATTTCGCAGATCGCGGCCGAGCGCGGAATTCCCCGCGAGTCGGTGCAAGAAGTAGTTGAGCAAGCGCTGGTTACCGCCTACCGGCGCTATTTAGGTAATAACCCGCCGCCCATGGAAGTATCGGTCAAGATCGATCCCGTGAGCGGCGAGGCGCGCGTGTTTGCGGAAAAGCAAGTTGTAGAAGATGTTGACGACGATCGCTTTGAGGTCGCGCTCGATATTGCCCGCCGCATCCGCTCCGACGCCGAAGTCGGTGAGATGGTGATGGTCGAATCGACGCCAAACGACTTTGGACGCATCGCCGCGCAGACCGCCAAGCAAGTCGTGCTACAGCGCATCAAAGAGGTTGAGCGCGATCACGTGTACGGCGAGTTCATGGAGCGCGAGGGCGAGATCGTCACGGCGCAGGTGCAGCGCCACGCCAAAGGCAACGTGATCCTGGAGATGGGCAAGGCCGAGGCGGTGCTGCCGCCAAAGGAACAGAGCCCGGCCGATCGCTACTATCCCGGCCAGCGGATCAAAGTGTATTTGCAGGAGATCCGCCGCGAGGAGCGCGGCCCTCGGCTGATCGTTTCGCGCTCACATCGCGATCTGATCAAGCGCTTGTTCGAGATGGAAGTGCCCGAGATCTATAACGGCGCCGTCGAGATCAAGTCGATCGCGCGCGAGCCCGGCGTGCGCACCAAAGTTGCCGTCGCGGCACGTCAGGAAGGCGTCGATCCGGTCGGGTCGTGCGTGGGGATGCGTGGCATTCGCATCCAGAATATCGTCAACGAGCTGAACAACGAAAAGATCGACGTGGTCCAGTGGTCACCCGATATTCGCACGTTTATCTCGAACGCGCTCTCGCCCGCCACCGCCGTCGAGGTCCAGCTCAACGAAGAAGAAAAATCGGCGGTTGTGATCGTGCCCGACAAGCAGCAGTCGCTGGCGATCGGTAAAGAAGGCCAGAACGTGCGTCTGGCGGCCAAGCTGACCGGCTGGCGCATCGACATCAAGAGCGCGTCGGAGCTGCTGGAAGAAGAGCGCGAGATGGCCGAGGCACGCGAGGCCGCGCAGGCCGAGGCGCTGGCGGTCGAGTCGGCGCTGGCGATGGCTAAAGTCGAGCATCGCAAGGTCGGCGCCAACAGCATGGTGCGCTATCAGAACATCGATCTGGGGCCACTACCCGCCGAGCTGGTCGGTAAAACCGTCGATGTGCGCTCGGTGCAGGACAAGATCAATATTTATTACAACGACAAGCTGATCGCCAGCTATATCTTCGAAGAAGAGGAAGAGGAAGAATAGCGGCGACGAGAAGAATACACAGACTGCTGGTATAATAGATTATGTCTGGTTATTCGTGTTCTCAGATCTAGCTCTTTGTGCTATGGCAAAGCAGCAAAAAAGTCCAAGGCAGCGACACGTTCCGATGCGAACCTGCATCGCCTGCCGAAAAGTCGACGCTAAACGCGGCCTGGCCCGGCTTGTGCGCACCCCGGAAGGTCGCGTCGCGATCGATCCGACCGGCAAGCGGCCAGGACGCGGCGCGTATTTGTGCGCCGAGCGTGGCTGCTGGGAAACAGCGCTCAAGCGGAAAGCGGTTGAGCGCGCACTAAAGATCGAGATGCTTGATCCGAGCGATCGCCAGATGCTGAGCGAGCACGCCGGGACATTGCCATACGGTAGCGATGCAGATAAAGTTGATCCAGTATTGGTATCGGCTATGTGAGCAAGATTGATTTCTAACATCATTTGTACATATATAACTGAACTTAAGGGGAGGCGCACGCAACGCATCCCCTTTGTTCTTGACGAAAGGAGCGCGGCATGAGTATTCCGCTGAAACGACCAGATGCTGCTACAGGGGATGATTCAACCGCTCGCACCGAGCGAGCGCCCGCCAAACCAGGAAACGCACCACGCCCACAGAACAGCGGTCAACGCCCAGCTCAGCCACAGCAACGCCCGCAAGGCGGGAGCGGACAGCCGCAGGGTAACGGAGGTCAGCGCCAGGCCGGCGGTCCGTCGCAAGGCGGCGGTGGTCAGCGACCTGCCGGCGGTGGTGGACCACGGCCACAGGGCAACCAGGGCGGTGGCGGCGGTCGTCCGCAGGGCGGTGGTGGTGGCGGCGGTCAGCGCACTCAGGGCGGCGGCGGTGGTCGTCCATACCAGGGTGGCGGTGGCGGCGGTCGTCCGCAGGGCGGCGGTGGTGGCGGCCGTCCGCAGGGTGGCGGCGGCGGTCGTCCTCAGGGTGGTGGTGGTCGCGGCCCGCAGGGTGGTCGTGGTGGCAACCAGGGCGGTCGCGGCGGCAACCAGGGTGGCGGACGCTTTGGCAACCAGGGCGGTGGCCGTGGTGCGCCAGCCGCAGCGCCGGCACCACGTGGTCCTGTTCGACCGCGCGGCCCGGTTGAGCTGCCGCCAACCATGACGATCCGTGAGCTGAGCGAAGGTCTCGGCGTCGGCGCGTCGGACATCATGAAAGAGCTGCTCAAGAACGGCATCATGGCCAATATCAACGCGCAGCTGGACTACGAGACCGCAGCGCTGATGGCGGCTGAGTTCGGCATCGAGACGACCGAGTTGCTGCCCGAAAAACAGGCAGGCATCTACGAGTCGATCGAAGAGGTGATGGCCGCCGAAGAGCCCGCCGAGCTCCGCCCGCGTCCGCCGGTGGTGACGATCATGGGCCACGTCGATCACGGCAAGACCAAGCTGCTGGACGCGATCCGCTCGACACGCGTGGCGGAAGGCGAGGCCGGCGGTATTACGCAGCATATCGGCGCGTACCAGGTTGAGGTCCACGGCCGCAAGATCTCGTTCCTCGACACGCCGGGTCACGAGGCGTTTACGGCTATGCGCGCGCGTGGTGCGCAGGTGACCGACATCGTGGTGCTGGTGGTGGCGGCCGACGACGGCGTGATGCCGCAGACGCTGGAGGCGATCGCGCACGTCAAAGCGGCGAAAGTGCCGATGATCGTGGCGATCAACAAGATCGACTCGGCTGGCGCGAATGCCGACCGCGTGCGGCAGGAGCTAGCCTCGGCCGACGTGCTGGTCGAGCAGTGGGGCGGCGAGGTGCCCAGCGTCGAGGTTTCGGCCAAGCTGCGCAAGAACATCGACGGCCTGCTGGAGATTATTCTGCTGGTGGCCGACATCGAAGAGTTCAAGGCCAATCCCGAGAAGCCGGCGGCCGGAACGATCGTCGAGGCCGAGCTTGATAAGAATCGCGGCCCGGTGGCGACGGTGCTGGTGCAGAACGGCACGCTGCGCCCTGACGACATCGTGCTGGTGGGCGCGACCTACGGCAAGATCCGCGCGATGTTCAACGACTCGGGCAAGCGGCTGCGCCACGCCGAGCCCTCGACGCCGGTCGAGATCCTGGGTCTGACCGATGTGCCGAAAGCCGGCGACATCTTGCAGGTGGTGCCGGATCTCGGCATCGCCCGTGAGATCGCGGCGCAGCGTCAGCGGGCACGTCAGGCCGAGCAGATGGGCTCGCAGACCAAGGCGGTCAGCCTCGACGATCTGTACTCGCGCATTCAGGCCGGACAGGTCAAAGATCTCAACATTCTGCTCAAGGCCGACGTGAGCGGCTCGATCGGCGCGATCGAGCACTCGCTGAAGCAGATCAACTCGAAGCATACCGAGGTCCAGCTGCGAATGATCCACACCGGCACCGGCGCGATCTCGGAGTCAGATGTAAACCTGGCGACGGCGTCGAACGCGCTGATCATCGGCTTCAACGTGCGGCCTGACCCGGCGGCGCGCAAGCTGGCGGATCAGAACGGCATCGAGATCCGGTTCTACAACATTATCTACCAGCTGATCGAGAACCTGGAGCAGGCGCTGGTGGGTATGTTGGCGCCGGAAGAGCGCGAGGTAATCAACGGCTTCGCCGAGGTGCGCAACACCTTCCGCCTGCCGACCCGCGAGATCGTGGCCGGTCTTTACGTCACCGACGGCAAGATCAACCGCAACGATCTGGTGCGCGTGCTGCGTAACGGCGTGGTGATCCACGACGGACGACTCTCGTCGCTCAAGCGCTTCAAAGACGATGTTCGCGATGTGCAGAGCGGCTACGAGTGCGGCGCGATCGTCGACGGCTTCCCGGATGTGCAGGACGGCGACACGATGGAGTTCTACCGCAAGGAAAAAGTAGAGCGAACCGCCTAATATAAGAACCTAGAACCAAGAACCTAGAACCAAGGGCTCAGAACTACGATCTATTTAGGTTCTAGGTTCTAAGTTCTTGGTTCTTCCTTGGAGCTTATGTCAAAACGAACTGAACAAATCGGCGACGAGATCCAGCGGATTCTTGGCGAAGTCATCCAGTCGGAGGTCAAAGATCCACGCGTCGGCTTTGTCACCGTGACGGGCGTGACGATGACGCCGGATCTGCTGCGCGCCAACGTGCGTATCTCGGTCCTCGGCGACGACCAGGAGCGCAAGACGACGATGCAGGCGCTGGAGCGAGCCAGAGGCTTTCTCCGGCGGCGTGTCGCGGAGGAGCTTTCGCTGCGGCAAACGCCCGAGCTGAAGCTGCACCTCGACACCTCGCTTGACCACGCGCTGCGCATCGGCGAGCTACTGCACCAGATCGACGAGGAGCGCAAAACCAATCCGCCGAAGCTCGACGACGAAACCGAGTAGATGGTCTTCAAAGAAGCAGAAGTTGTAAACTTTTGCTTTTTTGTTTGCCCGATGTTCCAGATTGCACAAGACGAACATCAGAATCAGGCGGCACCAGGCGTGCTACTATACACACAGAGTAATCATAAGGCGCGATGTAAGCAGCGCGCTGATGAAGATAGAGAGAGTGTATGCTGTACACAAACGCCGAACTAGCCGCGCCTGCGATCGCCGATTGTGTGCGCGATAAACGTCATCTGCTGCTGATCACACATGTCAACCCCGACGGCGACGCGATCGGTTCGCTGCTGGGCCTGGGGCTGTACTGGGAGCAGATCGGGTTTAAGGTGACGATGCTCGCGCCCACACCGCTGCCCAACTACACCCGCCGGCTCAAGAGTGTGGAGCGGATTCAGGTGTACAGCGAGACACCCACGCTGCCGCCCTCCGTCGATCTGATCGCGCTTGTCGATACCGGCGACGTGCGGCGGATCGCGCGCATCTACGAGGAGCAGGCCGACTACGTCAACGCGCGGCCGATGATCATCGTCGATCACCACGCGACCAACACCGGCGAGGGCACCGTCAACCTGGTCGATCCGACGCTCTCGTCGAACTGCGAGCTGCTCTACCATCTGCTGCGGGCCTGGGATGCGCGCATCACGCCCGACATTGCGACAGCGCTGCTGCTGGGCATCACCACCGACACCCAGAGCTTCAAAACCTCCAACACTACACCCTCAGCGCTGCGTGCCGCCGCCGATCTGATCGAGCTAGACGCCGATCGTGCGCTGATCATGCGCGATGTTTACTCCAACATTCCCTTCGAGACTGCCAAGCTGCTGAGTCTGTCGCTGGCCGAGCTGAAGCGCGACGGCCCGATCGCGTGGACGTATGTCTCGCAGGAGATGCAGCGGGCGACCGGCGCCAACGACGACGCGACCGACGAGGTCACCGACTATATTTCGAATCTGGGCGGCCTCAAAGCAACACTGCTCCTCAAGGAGCGCCGCGACGGATCGGTTAAGATCTCGCTGCGCTCGGTTCCCGGCATCGACGTTTCGGCGGTAGCGCAGCACTTCGGCGGCGGCGGGCATCGTCAGGCTGCGGGCGCGACACTCAGCGGGCCGCTGACGGATGCGGAGCGCCGGGTGCTGGAAGTCTTGCGAGCCACAGTGAGCGCCGCAGACGATTCGGCACAATAAAGGCGCATGTTATAATCTGGAAACAAAGCTATGATGTTTACCGGCACATATACGCAGACTACGAGGAGGTAGTATGCTCACTCCGTACAGGAACGAACCATTCACCGATTTCAGCGTCGAGGCTAACGCTCAGGCAATGCGCTCTGCGCTCAATATGGTCAAAGCCCAGCTAGGCCAGACCTACCCTTTGATCATCAACGGCCAGGAGATCGCCACCGACGATACATCGACCTCGATCAACCCGGGACGGCCAAGCGAAGTCGTCGGCAAGTTTGCCAAGGCCACCGTCGATCACGCTGACCAGGCGATCGAGGCGGCGGCGCGGGCTTTCGAAACCTGGCGCTTTGTCGCGCCGGCCGAGCGCGCAAACTACCTGTTCAAAGCCGCAGCCGTGATGCGCCGCCGCAAGTTCGAGCTGTGCGCCTGGCTGGTTTATGAGGTTTCCAAGAGCTGGGCCGAGGCCGACGCCGACGTGGCCGAGGCGATCGACTTTTGCGAGTACTACGGCCGCCAGATGGTTAAGCTCGGCGGGCCGCAGGACGTTGTCGACGTGCCCTGGGAAAACAACGAGCTGTTCTATATTCCGCTGGGCGTCGGCGTGGTGATTCCGCCCTGGAACTTCGCGCTGGCGATCATGGCCGGCATGACCAGCGCCGCGATCGTGGCGGGCAACACCGTGGTGCTCAAGCCGGCCTCGACCTCGCCGACAATCGCCGCGCAGTTCGTCAGGATCATGAACGAAGAATGCGCGCTGCCGCCCGGCGTGCTGAACTTCGTCCCCGGTCCCGGCGGCATCATGGGCGACGCGCTAGTCGATCATCACAAGACGCGATTCATCGCATTCACCGGCTCGAAAGAGGTTGGTCTGCGCATCTTCGAGCGCGCCTCGGTGCGGCAGCCGGGCCAGAACTGGCTCAAGCGTACGATCATGGAGATGGGCGGCAAAGATGCGATCGTGGTGGACGAGACTGCCGATCTGGATCTGGCGGCTGAGTCGATCACCTTCTCCGCGTTCGGCTTCCAGGGCCAGAAGTGCTCGGCCTGCTCCCGCGCAATCATCGTCGAGAGCGTGTACGACGAGGTGCTGCGCCGCGTTGTCGAGCGCACGCGCAAGCTGACGGTGGGCAATCCGGCCGAGCAGAGCACCTATATGGGCGCCGTGATCGACAAGAACGCCTTCAACAAGATCAAGGAGTACATTGACATTGCCGCGCAGGAGGGCCGCGTGGTGCTTGGCGGCGAGACCGACGACGGCTCCGAGGGCTACTTCATCCCGCCGACGATCGTTGCCGACGTGCCGGAGGACGGACGGCTGGCCTGCGAAGAAATCTTCGGGCCGGTGCTAGCCTTTATCAAGGCGCGTGACTTCGAGCACGCCGAGCAGATCTTCAACGGCACCGAGTACGGCCTGACCGGCGGTCTGATCTCGCGCTCACGCGAGCGCATCGAGCGCGCGAAGCAGACGTTCCACGTTGGCAACCTGTACTTGAATCGCAAGATCACGGGCGCGCTGGTCGGCGTGCAGCCTTTTGGCGGCTTCAACATGAGCGGCACCGACTCCAAGGCGGGCGGGCCGGATTATCTGCTGCTCTTCACGCAGGCCAAGACCATCACCGAGCGGTATTAGACATCAGGCCTTCACCTGCTTTGCTTCGCTCCGCACCCCTCTCCCGTTGCGACAGGAGAGGGGTTTAGGTATTCCTTTTCTTTCCCTGTGCCCCGTAAACCTGGTTTCGCAACTGCTTGAACTGATTGGTAGATACAACAGCACGCCGCCCCAGATATGAGGCGGCGTGCGGAAGATTGGTCTACGTCAGATGTTTAGTTGACGCCGACTGCCGTCCAGGCCTGTGCCGTGGCGTTGTACTGCGTGCTGCCCGCACCGTACAGCTCCGCCGCCGACTCCAGGGTCTTGGCGCGAACATCGCGGAAGTTGGCGCTCGGGAAGAGCTTGACCGTCAGCGCGCGGAAGAAGATCCGCTCTGCCGCCGCCCGGCCAATGCCCGTCACAGCGATGCCCGACGTGCGGTTGGTGCCACCCTCGGCCAGCAGGTAGAACGCCTGGTTCTGGATGCCGCTGTTGATGTGAACGCCGCCGCTATCGTCGGTGCCGGTGTAGCGCTTGGAGTAGTGGTCAGGATCGCCCTCGGCTGCCGGGTTGCTCATGTTGCGGAGCGCGTCGCCGGCCGTCGCGGGGGTGTAGATGTCCTCGCCGATCAGGTAGTCCGGGCTGCGACCGCCGACGCTGCCGGTGTAGAACTCGACCGCCGTACCGAAGATGTCGGAAAAGGACTCGTTAGCCGCGCCGGACTCAGTGGCGTAGGTCAGATCGGCGGTGAACTCGGTCAGACCGTGGGTGATCTCGTGGCCGGCCACGTCGATCGAGACCAGCGGCGTGAATCGAGTGCCGTCGCCGTCGCCGTAGGTCATCACTGAGCCGTTCCAGAAGGCGTTGTTGTAGCGGTTGCCGTAGTGGACGCGGCTATTCATGCGGTAGCCGCTGCCGTTGATGCCGCGCCGGCCGTGGACGTTGAGGTAGTAGTCCCAGGTCTTGGCCGCGCCGAAGTGCGCATCGACGCCGGCGGTATCCTCGTCGCTGTTGGTGCCGTTGCCCCACACGTTATCGGCGTCGGTCAGCGAGTAGCTGGTGAATGTGCCGTTGCGCATGGTGGAAGTCTGCATCGAGCCACGGTTGAGGTCGCGCAGGTAGTAGGTGCCGCTGGTGTTGTCGGTGTTGATCGTGACCGTGCCGCTGTAGAGGCTGCGACCGCTGCCGGTGGCGCTCACGGTGTCGATCTCGTTGTACGACCAAACCACGCCGCCGTTGTTGGCGTTGATGAAGTAGCGATAGTGGCCGGTCTTATCGGTGCCGTCTTCAACTTCCAGCGTGACCGAGTAGGTCAGCGTGGCGCCCTCGGTGCCGTCCTGATTCGGCAGCACCATCAGCTTGGCCTCAGGCTTGTGCGCAAACTCGCCGCGATAGCCGAGCGCATCGATCGCCGCCTGAGTCGCCAGCCGTGGCGAAAGCCTGGGCGTAGTGTCGATGCGAGCACTCTCGTAGATTCGCCCGCCGACGCTGAGCACATCGCCCTCGATGAGCTGCGTTACCAGCTGGCCGCCGAAGACCGGAACACCGTTATACATCTGATCCAGGCGCAGGTGAGTCTGCTTGAGATCGTCCTGGATCGCGTTGCGCAGCGTAAGCTCTGTGTCGACATTGCCGATGCCTTGGGCGTGGCCCTGGCTGCGGAGATAGGACTTGCTCTGCTCCAGCGCTGCCGCGACCCAGTCGGGGCGACCCTGGCCCTGGCTCTGGCTCTCGATATAGGTCTTGACGACATCACCCTGCGGCTGCTGTGCCGCCGCACCAAAGGGCTGCAAACCGGCCACAAGCGCCAAACCACCAGCCAACGTGAAGAACCGACTCCAATGATTCCGTCGCATGATGCCAACTCCTTGGGGAGTAATGGGAACCAGACACGAAGCGGCACCTGTTTTTTGAGAATCAGGTGCTAGACGGCGCGCAAAAACACACCGCTCCGACGGCGAGCAGCGCCTGGACACAGACGCGTGAGGAAGATGGGTCAGTTGAAGCTCAGGGCCGTTCTGCGGGCATCGCGTGGTACACAGTACACGGGGAATACTGCGGATCAGTATGATGTGGTTGTTACGCAGGGAGCGACGAGCGAGAGCTTGCTCGTAAGGGACGGTGCGACCTCCGATGATCTCTAGTTTGAAGATATGCGAAAGTCCCTATGAGCCAAAGTGTATCAGATAGTTAAGATTTGTCAAGAGGAAACTTAAAAATCTTTACCTGCTCACAAACATGAGCAGGTAAGCAAACAAATCAGCAGGAAAAGCGCATCAGGACTAGGATCGCAGCGCCTGAAGGATCTCGTCGGCGTGGCCCTCGGGCTTGACCTTGGGCCAGACCTGCTTGACGATCCCGTTCTCGTCGATCAGGTACGTGATCCGGTTGATGCCTTCAAACTCGCGGCCCATAAATTTTTTGAGGCCCCAGACGCCGTACTGCTCGGCAACCTGATGATCAGGATCGGAGAGCAGCGGGAAGGGCAGGCTGAACTTGGTCTTGAACTTCTGGTGGCTGCGGGTAGTGTCGGTGCTGACGCCGAGCACTACCGCGCCCGCCTGCTGAAACTCGGCGTAGGCATCGCGGAACGAGCAGGCCTCGACCGTGCAGCCGGGCGTGTCGTCGCGGGGATACCAGTACAAGATCACAGGCTTGCCCCGCAGCGAGCTAAGGCTGACATCTTCCCCGGCGTCGTTCTTGAGCGTAAAATCGGGCGCTTGATCGCCAATGTTGAGCATAAGGTACCTCCGTATCAACCTGCATCTATTGTACGGCAAATCAAGCACGGCTCCGCGTCGACAGTAATTATTTTGTCATCCAGCAGTGCTGTGTGAATGCCTCCGATCAGAGATACTTCCCGACATCATGCCGGGTGAGAGCCAGGAAGCTCCACCTCATGCATTCCGTTCCACGACGAAAGGATGTACAGGGATGACGACATTGCACTCACTACGCAGAACCTATGCCCTTACGTTTTCCGAGCTGGCGGCGATCACCGGGGTAGAAACCCGAGTCCTGGCAGCGTTTGAATATCAAGGCTATCCGCTCGCGCCGCATGAGCGACACGCGGTGGCGAGATTTTTCGGTATTCCTGATCGCGCGCTGGAAGGCGGCTTCAACGCCCGTCACGCAGCCGAGCCGACGCTATCCTCTACGCGTGCGAGGGCGCTGGTGCTGGTCGCCGCCGCCTTGACGATCACCTGGGGACTGCAAACCGCACAGGCCGACGAGCTCGATCCGCTGAGCGAAGCTGCTACTGGCGCACTGAGCGCCGCCTCGGCGTATGTCGCCGAGGTCTCGTCCACGATCGCGCAACCCAACGCCGAGTCTGCCACTGCGGATCTGACCGTCGATCTCATCAGCGCACCCGAGGCAGCTCAAGAGGCGTCGACATTGTCTGGCTTACCTCCTGAGCAGCCGGACGCAGAATCGCCGCAGTCCAGCTCTGCGCCGGCCGAAACTGCCGTACCGGAGACAGCTCTACCAGACCAGCGCGCCGCGCTAAGCGTCCAGACTCCCCAGAGTGCTACAGATGTGCCTAAGGCCGCGCCGCCGGCAATCACTCCAACCGCTGTGCATCGAGCTACGCTCAAAGATGCGTATGAGAATAATTACGACTTCGATCATGCCGCAGAGATCGCGGTCAATGTTCCGGCTTCCAGGCTAAACTTCGTTTGTCCTGACGATGGCGACTGTGCCGACAACGATTTCTTCAAAGTGCAGCTTACCGGCGCTGACTGCTACCGGTTCGCGACGACGGATCTGGCGGATGGGATCGACACCAACATGATCGTGTTTGGGCCCGAGCGCACAGCTAAGCCAGCGCTGGGCGGCAACGATAACGCGGCACCGGGTGAGCTACGCAGCGAGCTCGATCTGTGTGTGCCCGGCCGTGGCCCGCAGACTGCTTTTGTCCTGATCGGCAACCACGACAACCAGCGTCCACCGGAGCCGGCCGCCGATCGCTTCTATACGTTGCAGGTCACACGCCTGGATACGGACAGCGGCAAGCCACAGCGCTGCCCGCTGGTTCCAGAGCGTGGCTCAGTGGCAGTTATTCAAGAGTGGGGCGTGGGCACTCATGCTCCGGCGGCGCAGTGGGGCGGCGTAGACCTGATCGTTCAAGGCGGTCCGACTGCCGGCACGCCGATCGTTGCTACGCACGCCGGCCGGGTGCAAGTTGTTCTCAACTCGTGGCCGGGCGGCAACTATGTTGGGATCACCAGTGACGCAGGCTGGCGCACCGCCTATGCGCATCTGGCGACGGTGCTGGTTGCCAACGGCGACTATGTGGAGGCGGGAACGATCATCGGAACAGTGGGACAAACAGGTTGGGCGACTGGACCGCATCTGCACTATGAAACCTGGGAGCACGGCGTCAACGTCGATCCACGGCCGATGCTGTTCTGTGATGGCTAGGCTGACGGCAATATTGATCTGCTCGTGAAAAGCCATACCAAGGAGGTGCCCTGCTTTATCAGCAACATATCAGCTTGATTTTTATTAACGAATGATTGACACATCAAACGTAGTAGTGCTATCCTTGGAGCCTGCTGCCACGTCCGCAGCATGCGGTTAGATTAAGGAGGTTATTATGTTCTCTCGCCGTGATGCGAGCAGCGATCGTCCGGCAACGGATGACGTGCAACGGGCCGCAACCCCTACGACACAGCCGACCCCCTCGCCGCAACCAGCGGTTCCTCAAATAGCAACACCTCAGCAGACCTCTGTTCGCAACCCTGAAGAGAGCTTAGTCGCACGCGATGATACGTTTGAAGGCCAGCTTCGAACGACGCGGGGTGTGCGTGTTCTGGGGACCGTGCGCGGCGGCATCGAATCGTCGCAGTACGTGCATATCGATGAGAACGCCCACGTCGAGGCCGACATCACAGCCGAGGAGGTGGTGATCGCCGGTGAGTACAGCGGCAAGCTTACCTGCCGCCAGCGTGTCGAGATCCGCGCCACCGGACGCGTGACCGGCCACATCGACACCCAGAAGCTGCTGCTGCACGAAGGCGGCTACTTCGATGGCGAGCTGCATATGCAGAAGCCATCCGGTGGCGCAGCGCCGACGACCAGCCGCAGCGAGACGACGGAAGACAGCCGACCACGCCGCACCCGCTACGTCGACATTTCGGAGACCTCCTCTCCGCGCGAAGTCGGCGCTTCGGACTCTTCTTCCTCCTAGACATCCGGCACAGCAGGGATCGCCTTGATCCCTGCTGCCGCCACCAGTGGTGTGTTCGGGACGTGATTCATCACGCCCCTACGCGATCATTGCATGGGCAAACCGATCTAGGCCCAGGTTTGATCGAGCTTGTCGGCGTAGAACAGGATCGCGCGCCGGTAGCGCAGGATCGACTCGTCCTGCGTGGTCTCGGCCAGATGCCGCAGCAACAGCTCCATCGCCTGGCCGGGCTGCTGCAAGTTATACAAACTCATCGCCAGAAAGACCTCGAAGACACGCTCGGCGGGAAACAGCTCGACGCCACGGCGCAGCGTTCGCGCCGACTGCTCGTACAGCCCCAGGCTGCGATAGGTGCTGCCTAGCCCAAGCAGCGCGCCGCGCAGATCGTCGCCGGCCAGCCCCAGCGCGATCGCTCGCTCGTAGTAGGGCACCGCCGCCAGCTCGCGGCCAAGCAGATCGTGCGCCCAGGCACACTGGTAGTTCATCTGCGGATCGTCGGGCGTGGCCGCGTGAAGTGCCCGCAGCAGCTCCAGCGACTCGGCGTGGCGTCCCTCGGCGCGAAGCTGTAGCGCCTGTTCAAGCTCATGACTCATGCAGTAGGCTTCCTTCCCTTGAATGCATAGCATCTCCATGCTACACGATCCGCAGGCAAAAAGGGCCGCTCCCGGAGGAGCGGCTTGAACAAGACGCGCAACGACAGCGAGCGCTAATGCGGGGTGATACTCTCCTACGTGGAAGGCTCCACAAGTGGGTATGGAGAGGCGCTCGCTGCGTGCGGCGACAACATATGTGCTGGCTGGACAACAGCTTGAACTTGCTGCACCAACATTTCCGCGTCGAAATGCCTGTCGATCCAATCGGCGATCAGCAGCTTCTTGATGGTGGATTTCGGCGGACGACGGCTAGCGATCAGCAGCAGCGGCAGACGGCGCAAGCTGCGCATCTCACGCAGGATTGTCAGCATTTCGCAGCACTGCGGCACGGCGCTATCGGCGATCACCAGATCCGGCCGCGCGTGATGGATCAACAACAGTCCATCCCAGCTCTGACGTGCCCATAAAACGGCATGCCCTACCGTTCCCAGATTATCGACGATAAGCCGGGCTTGAAGCGGATCGTCATCGATCAATACTACACAGGACATGCCGGATGCTCCTTGCAAACAGAATAGCAAGCTTGCGCAGCATAGCCGAGCGGCTGAGACTGGCGTCAGCGCGCTCAATGGGCAACTCTACCGGCAAGCATAGGCCCCGCATCTAGCACGTGGCTAAGGAAGCGGCCATTCATACTTGCAGTTAGCTTGCAAATTGTTCAGGCCCCTCAATGTCCCGTCGCTCGAATCAGCGCGTGCGCTCCTGGAGCGCGCCGCTCACATCGGTATCGCTGGGCATCATATAGCCGATGCCGGGCCGCGTGACGATCAGCCGCGAGGCATGGGCATCTTCGCCCAGCTTGCGCCGCAGACGGCTAATGTAGAGATGGAGCGAGGCATAATCGCCGACGTACTGCGGCCCCCAGACCCTGGAAAGGAGCGCATCGGCAACAAGCGTGCGGCCGGCGTTCAGCGAAAGATGCTCAAGCAGCCGGTACTCGGTGCGCGAAAGCTGGACCTCCGCGCCGTTCATGGTCACCAGCCGCTGCTCGTAGTCGATCTTGAGCGGGCCGCAGTGAAACAGCGAGGACTGCACCGGCGGACGATTCTGCACCCGCCGCAGCACCGCCTCGATGCGGGCCGACAGCTCGATCGTGTCGTAGGGCTTGGTAACATAGTCGTCGGCGCCTAGCGACAGGCCGCGCACCTTGTCGGCGGGCTGCCCAAACGCGCTGACAATAATCACCGGCACCGAGGAGAGCGCCCGAATCTGGCGACACACCTCAAAGCCATCGGCATCAGGCAGCTTAATATCCAGCACCACCAGGTCCGGCGCGTGGGCTTCTACCGCCTCGGTCACGCCCTCGGCATGATCCAGCGTAATCACGCGGTAGCCCAGCGGCTCCAGATTCACGCGTAACAGCCGCTGCGAACGTAGCTCATCTTCGACGACAAGGATCGTGCCTTGTCGCGCCCGTGGAGACGATTTGACTGCTGTAACCATATTGCAGGATTCCTTCCGCTGCCTTAAGACCAACACGTTAGCGGGGAAGCTGGCAGGATGATCAGGGTTTTATGGCAATTTTCCATGTGATAGATCGTTCGAAGCTGAGCGTGCCGCTTGTTTCGCCAGTGAGCGCCGACGTGGCAGCGTAAAGCGAAATGCAGCACCGCCGTTGGGCACCAAGTCTACCCAGATCGCACCGCCATGCTGCTCGACGATGCCTTTGCAGATATACAGCCCTAATCCGCTGCCGTTGCGATGGCGATAGGCCAGCGTATCGGCCTGATAGAACCGATCGAAAAGATGCGGTATGTGCTCGGTGCCAATGCCGGGGCCTTGATCCGCTACCGAGACCAGCAGCTGCTCACGGCTGACCTCGATGCTGACGATCGTCAGCGTGTGGCTGGGCGTGTGCTTGACAACATTCGCCAGCAGATTATCCAGCACCTGCTCAATGCGATACGGATCGGCGGCGACCAGCGGTACAATCTCGGGGATGCACAGCCCGAAGGTATGCGCCTCGATGCCTTGCCAGCGCTGCACCACATTGCGCACAATCTCGTCGAGCTGCACGCTATCGATCTCCAGCGAGAGCGCGCCGGTCTCGATCCGCGACGTATCCAGCAGATCGACGATCAGCCGCTCAAGCTTATCGCTCTCCTCGGTAATGATGCGCAGGTACTCTTGAACTGTCGCCGGCTCGAACTGCACGCGTGGCCGCAGCAGCGTCGAAGCGTAGCCCTTGATGTGATGCAGCGGTGTGCGCAGCTCATGCGACACGTTGGCGATCAGCTCCGATTTCAGGCGATCGGTTTTGCGCAGCACCTCGGCCTCAGCCTGCGCGCGCTGCTCACGCATAAACAGCTCGGCGCTTTCTTCCTCGGCGCGTTTTCGCTGCGTAACATCCCGTGAGGTCGTATAAATCTCGACGATCGTGTCGGTCTCGGCTTCACGAGCTGCTCGGCAGGTTGTTTCGAACCAGACGTACGATCCGCTCTTGTGCCGAATACGATACTCAACCGTGCAAATATCGCGGCGCTCAAAGAGCGCGGCATGGGCCTGCTGGATCGTGGGCACGTCGTCGGGGTGGAAGAGATCATACGGTGAGCGGCCGATCAGCTCGTCAGGAGTGTAGCCGAGCAAGGTCTGGCAGGCTGATGAAACATACAGATACTGGCCGTCCAGCGCGTGCCGGGCGATCATATCGGTGGAGTTTTCGACCATAAACCGGTAGCGCAGCTCGCTGGCCCGCAGCTCGCTCTCGGCCTGGCGGTAGGTCGTGATGTCGAAGGTCAGCCCGTGCAGCCGGCGCCGCGACTGAGCATCCATGTGCAGACGCAGCGAGGTTTGAAACCAGCGCACCCGGCCATCCGCCGCCACACAGCGATGCTCGCAGCTCACGCTGCTGCCCTCCGTCGTCACGGATCGCCACAGCGCCAGCACGCGCTCTCGATCGTCGGGATGCAGCAGCCGCTGCCAGATCGGCTCGGATAGCCACTGCTGCGCAGGATAGCCCAGGATAGTCGCGGCCTGCTGATTCACAAACGCCGGCTGGAGCTGCTCAACATCTGCCGCCCAGATGATCGCGTCAATTCCGTCAACCACTGTCTGAAGTTGATCGTCAAGCTCAACCGTGTGGTCCGGAGCCGATGCCGAGGAACTGAGCTGCGACTGGATCTCCGCTATCACAAGAACACTCCTAAGCCAGAGCAAGCAGCGGCGCGATTAGAAAGCGCATGATCGAGTAGCCCTGTCGCCGATGAGCTTGACAGCATGTGAGACAGCGCGGTAGCGCTGATCAAAATTAAGTCTTACGTGTGACGCGCCAGGGAGGAATACATCGAGCCCTGATACCAATCAACGAGGAGGAGCTACTGAGTGATAACCAGGCCCAATACCGGTGCTATCGGCGTGGATAGCATGGCGCACCATCTCTTAGGGTCGGGAATCTACAGACTAAGCATTTAGGGTACTTGGATATGTGGGGCAACACATACTCGTAAGGTACCACCTATTATACAGGATCAAAGTACTAGATCAATAGAAAAAGTATCAAAGTTTTTATAACATGTGACATATCTCTGCCAATCACTGATTCTTGATCTGCGACCACACCTCCAAAGCCCAACGCCGCCTCAGGCTTAAGTCTGAGCGCCGGCAGTGATAGCAATGCTGTGCTCGGCATTGATCCTAATGAACGACGACTAAGCCAGCAGAACGCATCCACAACTGTTGGGCGACATACCCAGATACTTTGTAAGTACCAAACAGCTCGCATCAGCGACTGATCTTAAAGCACGCCTGCATCGGCGCGTCTGACGCGGTGCCGGCCCAGGAGACATCTCATGTTCGACGCCAACTTTATCGCCAATCCGTACCCAGCCTACCAGCACATGCTCGCCAACGGGCGCATTCACTGGCTGGATTTTGCGGGCGGCGCGTGGCTCGTCCCCCACTATGCCGATGTCATGACCTTATTTCGCGATCCGCGCTTTACCACCGCTCGGGCCGATCTTTTCTCACGTCAGTTCTCAGATGAAGATCGACAATATCTGCGCGGATTCGAGGAAATTACGCGGCTCTGGCTGGCAGCTATGAACGGCGAGGAGCACCTGCGGCTGCGCCGGCTGCTGAACAAAGCGTTCACGCCGCGCGTGGTCGAGGCGATGCGCCCGCGCGTTCAGCGCCTGACTAATGAGCTGATCGACGCGTTCTTTGTCGCGGGCGAAGTCGACCTCATGAGCCAGTTCGCGCACCAGCTGCCGGCGCTGGTGATCGGCCAGCTGCTGGGCGTGCCGCGCGAGGACCGCAGCCGGTTTGTGGACTGGTCGGATCATATCGCGACGTTTTTCAGCAGCCCGAAAGCTACGATCGAGCAAGGCCGTGCGGCCAACGATGCGCTGGTCGCGATGCGGGAGTATTTTCGCCCGATCGTGGCCGAGCGCCGCCAGCATCCCGGCGACGATCTGATTAGCCATCTGATTGCGGTGGAAGAGCAGGGCGAGATGTTCAGCGAAGATCAGCTGCTCTCGCAGTGTACACTCTTTCTCTTCGCAGGCCACGAGACCACGCAGAACCTGATCGGCAACGGCATCATGGCACTGATCGAACATCCTGATCAGCTGGAGCTGCTGCGCAACAATCCCGATCTGTTCCAGAGCGCGCTCGACGAAATTGTGCGCTACGACTGTCCGGTACAGCTGATCCCGCGTCTCGCGGCGGAAGACATGGAGCTATGGGGCCAGCAGATCAAGCAGGGCCAGGCTCTGCATCTCATGCTCGGGGCAGCCAATCGCGACGCCGAGCAGTTCACCGATCCGGATCGCTTCGATATTACCCGCAGCTACAAACGACCGGCCACCTTTGGCTTCGGCGCGCACTTCTGCATCGGCATGCCGCTGGCGATGTTGGAGATCGAGACCGCGCTCACGACGCTGATTCGCCGCCTGCCCAATCTGCGGCTGGCCGGTGAGGCCGAGCGCTCGCCGAACGTTACATTGCGCGGCTTCCGGCGCCTGCCGCTGGCCTTCGATACGGTGCAGTCCACGATCGTGGAGGAAACGCTCGTCGCAGCCTAGCGCTCAACCAAACAATCACTGCCTACAAACACGGACCGGGCGATCTGCTCGGTCCGATTTGTTGTATCCTGGGATCGAATCCTTCCCGATCGCTGCAAGACGTTTGAAAGAATCGTCTGCTACACTAAAGCTGGATGATTGCGCGCCGCAAACTTCACGGTGTATATACAGCATGGCAGAGCCGAACCAGCCGCTGCCGTGTCCTCTCCGCTCGACCTAGCCAGATCTTTGAAGCTCCTTCGCTCTGCCTGTCTAAAGGAGATTGCTTATGTTCGACGCCAAGTTTATCGCCAATCCGTACCCGACGTACCAGCAACTGCTTGCCGATGGCCGGATTCACTGGCTGGAAGCCGGCGGTGGCTCATGGTTCATCCCCCACTATGCCGACGTCATGACGCTGCTGCGCCACCCGCATCTGGTGACGGCGCTCTCCGGCGCGTTCGTGCGCCAGCTGCCGGAGGAAGATCGCCATGAGCTTGACGACTTCGAGGACACCGTGAAGCTGTGGATCTCGGGCATGAACGGCGAGGAGCATCTGCGACTGCGGCGGCTGCTGAACAAAGCCTTCACGCCGCGCATCCTCGAAGCGATACGGCCACAGGTGCAGCGCCTGACCGACGAGCTGATCGACACGTTCTACGCGCAGGGCGAGGTCGAGCTAATGAGCCAGTTTGCGCATCCGCTGCCCGCGCAGGTGATCGCGCAGCTGCTGGATGTGCCACCCGAGGATCGCGACCGGTTTATAGATTGGTCGGACGCGCTTGGCGAGTTCTTTGGAAGCCTGCAAATAACGCTGGTCCAGGCTCGTAGAGCCAACGATGCGCTGGTTGCGATGCGGGAGTACTTCCGCCCGATCGTGGCCGAGCGCCGCCAGCATCCCGGCGGCGATCTGATCAGCCTCCTGATCGAAGTCGAAGAGCAGGGCGAGATAGTTACCGAAGATCAAATACTGGCGCAGTGCTCGCTCTTTTTGTTTGCCGGCCACGAGACCACGCGCAATCTGATCGGCAACGGCATGAAAGCGCTGCTCGACAATCCCGATCAGCTGGAGCTGCTGCGTAACAATCCCGCTCTGCTCCAGAGCGCGGTCGAGGAGGTCGTGCGTTACGACATTCCGATCCAGATCATTCCGCGCCTGGCCGGCGCGGACCTGGAGGTCGCCGGACAGCCGATCAAGCAGGGCCAGATCGTGCAGATCATGCTGGCGTCGGCCAACCGTGACGGCGCGGAGTTTCCCGATCCCGATCGCTTCGACATCACGCGCGGCTACAAACGCACAGCCACCTTTGGCTTCGGCCCGCATCTCTGCCTCGGGCTGCCGCTGGCGATGATGGAGCTTGAGATCGCATTCAGCACGCTGATTCGACGACTGCCGAACTTGCGGCTAGCGGGCGCTGCTGAGCGCGTGCCCAGCGTTGTGCTGCGCGCGTTTCACGTGCTGCCGCTGGCCTTCGATCCTGTCCCAGCACCTGCCGCAGCGTAGCAGTCACCAGCCGGCGTATAGCTTACAAACATGGGTCGAGCAGATGCGCTCGATCCTGTTTGTTCTATGTGCCGCTGCCCGGCCGAATTGACAGCCCGGCGTGAAAATGTAAGAATCGGCTGCTCCGATTGCCTTTTTAATGACGTCCACGACTCAATCATCAGTTCTGGCCGATCGTCCGCCACCAGCGTTCACGCAGCCACCAGAGAGGAGCCGTACTCATGGCGGAAGGTAGCAACAAACGCCCGCGTCGTCGCAAGCAGCAGGCCGAGACACCAGCACCCGAAGAGCAGCCCCAGCAGCCGATCCCGGCGGACGTTCCGGCTGTAGACAAGGCCAAGCCGGTGCAGATGGAGTCGCGTGAGCGCTCGGCCCGGCAGGGCCAGGATTTTCAGTCGCGCATCCTGGATCGCACCGTGATCGCGATTCCGCTGCTGGAAAAGTTCGATGCCGAGCAAGACCAGCCTGCGACCCGCTCGCTTGAGCCGCCGGAGGTTTACCAGGTGATCATCGACCTGAACCTGGACTATCCCGACGGTCGCGCCAGGGCCCGCGAAGTCGTCGCCGATCTCGCCACGGAAGCGATCGCGCAGACCGGCGGCGATCCGCAGCGCGAGGGCATCAACCAGCTAAAGAGCCAGTACAGCGATCAATATGTTTTTGCCAGCTTCAGCAGCGCGACGATCCGCAAGCTGATTCAGCTGGATCAGGCGCGCGACGATCGGGCAATCTTCCGCATCTGGCCGGACTTCAAGGTGAAAGCGCTGATCAATAAATCGGTCAGCACCGTCAAGGCCGACGCGGCGCGAGTCTCGTTCTCGGCGCTGGGCGAGGGCATGGTCTGGGCGGTGCTAGACTCCGGTATCGACGATACACATCCGCACTTTCGGAAGCACGAAAATCTCCACACCGAGCCGCCGCTGCAACATCGCGATTTTACGGCGCTTGACGCCACACAGGGCCAGCCGTGCCGGGATGAGTACGGCCACGGTACACATGTCGCGGGCATCATCGCCGGTGAGATGGTCGCCGCGCGCAACAAGCCGATTCATGCCATATCGCGCCGCCGCGACGAGAACGGCGAGGTCGCGTTCAGCCCGCTAAGCAACATCGAGGCGATCTCGGGGATGGCGCCTAAGTGCAAGCTGCTGAGCCTCAAAGTGCTGGACGAGAACGGCGAGGGCGACGCCAGCAGCTTAATCGCGGCGATCAACTATATTCAGGAGCTGAACGGCTACGGGCGGCGGCTGCTCGTTCACGGCGTCAACATGAGCGTCGGCTACGAGTTCGATCCCGAGTGGTTCGCCTGCGGTCAAAGCCCGCTCTGTGTGGAGGTGGATCGACTGGTGCGATCGGGCGTGGTCGTTGTGGTGGCGGCAGGCAACAGCGGCTACGGCTGGGCGCAGACCGAGCCGCGCGGGCCGGTCAACGCGGGGCTGGATCTGACGATCAACGATCCCGGCAACGCAGAATTAGCCATCACCGTAGGCTCGACACATCGTAACATGCCGCATGTGTACGGCGTGTCCTACTTCTCGTCCAAAGGCCCGACCGGCGACGGCCGCCTCAAGCCGGATCTGGTCGCGCCCGGTGAGAAGATCGTGTCGTGCGCGGCTGGCGTCCCGCGCAAAGACATCGAGTCGGCGATCGACTGGCCGTGCGACTACCGCGAAGACAGCGGCACCAGCATGGCCGCGCCGCATGTCTCGGGCGTGATCGCGGCGTTTCTCTCGGTGCGCCAGGAGTTTATCGGCAAGCCCGAGACCGTTAAGCAGATCTTTCTTGCCACGGCGACCGATCTGAAGCGCGATCGTTACTTCCAGGGACACGGTCTGATCGATCTCATGCGGGCGATTCAATCAGTCTAGCGATACGGAGGTCGTTATGCAGCAGGTGGCAGGCTTTCCCTACTTCGAAGTCCAGTTCAACAAAGACGGCGCGATCGTCTCGCAAAACGAGGTCACGCAGATCGTCGATTTCGCCGGCCAGGGCACAATCAGCGATCTGCTGGTGATCGCCCACGGCTGGAACAACGATATGGACGATGCGCGCGGCTTCTACAAGCATTTCTTCTCCTTTGTGCGCCAGCAGCTCGATCAGGCGACGCTGCCGGGTCTGGCCGGGCGCTCATTCGCGATCCTGGGCGTGCTCTGGCCCTCCAAAAAATTCGCCGAAAAGGATCTAACGCCGGGCGGCGCAGCCAGCACCGCAGGCGCGATCAGCAACCAGCTGATCCAGGACCAGCTGGCGAATCTCAAAGGCACCTTCGACGCTCCCAACGCCGATTCGATCTTGAGCGATGCCCAGGCGCTGGTGCCTAAGCTCGAAAGCTCGCCTGCCGCGCGCGCAGAATTTGCCGCGCTGCTGCGCCAGCTGATGCCGTCGTCGCCGGCGCAGGAGGGCGAAGTACCGCAGCAGTTTTTTAAGCTTTCGAACAAAACTTTGATGGAGCGACTGGCCAAGCCGCCTAAGATCGACGGCGCGGCGCACGCTGTCGGCGGTGGGGCGGCGCTGGGAGCAGCGGGACATGCGGCGGGCAATACCGGCTTCGGGCAGATGCTGACCGGCGTGAAAGCTGCGGCGCTGAATCTGCTGAACTTTGTCACCTACTACCAGATGAAAGATCGGGCGGGCGTCGTCGGGCAGCAGGGGCTGTACCAGGTGCTGCGCAAGCTGCGCGAGAAGCGGCCCGATCTCAAGCTGCATCTGATGGGCCACAGCTTCGGCTGCCGGCTGCTCTCGGCGGCGGTCAACGGCCCCGACGATCAGCCGGCGATCGAGGTCAGCAGCATGACGATGCTTCAGGCGGCCTTCTCCCACAACGGCTTTGCCGAGCGCTTCGACGGCAAGCACAACGGCTTTTTCCGCCGCGTTGTCGCCGAGCATCGCGTGAAGGGGCCGATTCTGATCAGCCACACGCCCAACGATACAGCGGTCGGCATGGCCTATCCGATCGCGTCTCGTCTGGTGGGGCAGAACGCCTCCGGGCTGGGCGACAAAAACGATCCGTTCGGCGGCATGGGCCGTAACGGCGCGCAGAAAACACCCGAGGCGATCGACGGCAAGCTGCTGGATGCCGGCGGCGCGTATAGCTTCCAGGCCGGCAAAGTGTATAACCTGAGCGCCGACGACTGGATCAAGGGCCACTCCGACATCAGCGGCAAGCAGGTTGCCTACGCGCTGCTGGCCGGCGTCGCTTCAACCTGAAGCAAGCTTATGGCCCTCACCCCCTGGCCCCCTTTCCCACTCCTCGGCGGGCTTCCGCCTCGTCGGCGATAGGAGAGGGGGAATTTCCAGGGCTGCTTGATCTAGCCTTCAATAGTTGTTGAGCTTAGCGATGCGGCGCGCGAAAGATCTGCAAGCCATGCGTTAGACTGGCAGCAAAAACCAGATTGCCGCGCAGCTCCAGATCCGCACTCCACGACGGAACCGGAGCACGATCGCCAGCCACAGGCTGCGCCGGATCGCTGACATCGAGCGCCTGGATCGCGCCGTTGCTCACCAGTGCCAGCTTGCCGACCACCGTAACATCGTTGGTGGTGCTTGGATGCCGTCCTACCTCGTGCCAGCTCATCGGATCGTTGGGATTGCCGGCCTCAAGAATGATCAGCCCGCAGCCGGGTGTTGCCACATAGATCAGCTTTCCAGCGACATCAAGTCCGGTAGGATGACATCCGTACTCGAAATCAAATGCCCTGACATTTTCGCCGCTGAGATCAACCAGCGAGACGCCCCACGGCGTCGCAACATAGACCGTCTCGCCTCTAATTTCCAGATCATAGCCCTGGCTAATATGGACGCTTTTCACAGGGAGGATCGCCGCCGGATCAGCAGCGTCCAGGATCTCCATATGATCATAGCCTGAGAGAAACACACGGCTGCCTACAACATCCACTCGCCAGGGAGTATTGGTGGTGGCGATGCTGCCAAGGAGCATCGGCTGATCCGGGTCAGCGACATCTACTACCTGAAGTCCGGCAAAAGGATAAGCGCCGTACACATCCCTCGGACGAACCGCCAGATACGCGCGATCGCCCGCTACCTTCACCGCCACTACATTCTGTCCAAAGATGGAGCGAATACGGGGACGTGCCGGATCGCTGATGTCCACGATCTGTAAGCCGCCGAGTGTTGCAACATAGGCCAGCGAAGCTTGGATGTCGAGATCCCAGCTTTCGCCGCCCTGGTAGCTGTGCGCTACAGCATGCGGCATGGCCGGATCTGACACATCTACCACCGCCAGGCCGCCATTCATCTGGGGAACATACAGGTGAGTGCCGACCAGCTGTAGCCCACCAACCATATCGATTTCCAGCGGGTAGGCGCCAATCTGCGGCTGCTCATCTGGCTTAGAAACGTCGATGATGCTCAGATCGATATTTTGATCGACGACGTAGGCCAGTCGATCGACGACGACGATGTTCCATATCGCGCCGGTGAGCTTCGAGCCAAGCACATATGGCTTGGCTGGCGCAGAAATGTTGAAGATTTGCAGGCCATGACTATCGCCAATGTACAACAAACCATCGCTGATGGTGATCGCGATGATGCCGATGGCTTCCGGCGACGGTGGGATGATACGGAGCAGTGTGGGAGCGCGCGGATCGCTCACGTCGATCACATGGACGCCCTCGCTGCCCGGCGCATTACTGATCGCATAGACTGTGGAGCCCGACAGCGCAATATTTTGGCTGAACCCCCATCCACTGAGGTTAGCTGTGTACTGCCCGAGCAACACCGGCGCGTACGGCTCCTGTAGGTCATAGATGGAAAGACCGGGCGACTGGCTGCGGACGTACAGGCGCGTCCCGGCGATTTCCAGACCATTCGGGGAGCTATATCCCGTCAATGGCAGTGTCGCAACCAGCAGCGGCTGCTGAAGATTGGAAACATCGTAGATAGCTACGCCAACATCATAGATTCCCACATAGGCTGTCGCGCCTGCGATCGCTATATCCTGGATATGCCCGCCCACCGACAACGACGCCAGCGGCACGATGCGGGGAAGATCGCTCACATCAAGGATGGTGAGATAATTACCTTCCGCCAGATACGCGGTGTGGCTATCAATCTTGACGACGTTGGCAGAGCCCCCGAGATGGCTCTGCGACGCGAACGAAGCGGGCGCAGACGAGCGAGGCTGTGTGGTAGCTGAAGCTAGCGGCGTAGAAAGCGCTGCCGCCAGAATAAGGCATAGCCAAAAGCCAAGTAAACGCATAGATCCTCCTGTAAGCATGAAGTGATTGAACGCAAGGATCACAAGTTCCACAACCAGCAGCCAGAGAGCCGAAAGCTAGAGCGAGGAGCAGAATCATCGACTTGTAGAGTCGTGATGAATCACGCACAGGGCGTCTCGCAATACGCCCCTGCGGATCACTCTTGCTGTAGAAGCTGGTACCAGCCAGCCTCAGGAAAAGCGAGCCTTGGCTACTCCTGGCGGGCGAGCGGCAGGAAAGTATAGCTCAGTGGCGTATCGAAGATCTGCATGCCGTTGGTGCTGCCGGCTAGAAAAACCCGATCGCCGCGCACTTCCAGATCCATGCCCCGTGAAGGGATCGCCGCCCGAGAGCGCACCGTCAGCTGAAGCGGATTGCTGATGTCGACCGCCGTCAGCGTGCCGCCTTGAGCAGTATCGCTCACCAGCGCCACCGGACCTACAATTTTCACATCGCCGGCTCGCATCGGCAGCCGCGCTACCTCGCGCCAGTGGTCTTCGCTGTAGGGATCGCTTAAATCCAGCACCTGTAGGCCACACAAGTCTGCGGCTACATATATTGTCGTGCCAACCGCGTCGATACCAGTGCCATAGCACTGCTCACTACCAGCAAAACCATAGCTAAGCTCCTCTGAGCCATCCAGGTTGGTGGTCACAATATAGTAGCCCGAAACATAGAGGCGATCGCCTTCGACGACAATGTCATCAAGGTAGTTGATGTTCACCTGGGTAATCCGCTGGATTGCCGCCGGATCGCTGGCATCCAAAATATTGAAGCCGCCAAGAAATAACTGATAGATACGTGTGTCGACGACCGTAAGGCGCCAGAGGGCCTCTTGCGTCTCGAAGCTACCCAGCAGCACAGGTTGGTCCGGGTCGCTCACATCGACAACCTGAAGCCCTGCGAACTGCTCGGAACCCAGCTCGCGCGGAAAAATCGAGATGTAGGCGCGATCGCCGACAACCTTAACGCCCAGCACATCCTTGCCGAAGATTGAGCGGATACGGGGATGTTTGGGATCGCTGATGTCCACGATCTGCAAGCCGTTGATCGTGCCGACATAGGCCATGTTGCCGATCACATCCATGTCCCAAACTTCGCCGCCCAAGTAGGAGTGCTCAATCGCCTGTGGCGCGTCGGGATTACTCACATCCACCGCCGATAGGCCATACTCGCCCTCGGCGACCAATACGGTTGTGCCGAACACCGCAGCGTGTATCCCATATCCGCGCAAAGATTGCCCGCCAAGCCCCTGCGGGCTGCTGGGCGTTGAAACGTCGATGATACTGAGACCACCGCCTGCCACATACGCCCGCTGATTGGCCACCAACACATCAGGAGCACCACCGGCATACGAGCCGAGCAGGTTGGGATTGGTCGGCGTCGTGAGGCCATAGATGTGTAGGCCGGTACTCTCGCCCACATACAGCCGTCCATCGCTGATCGTGAGCGCATTAGTGAGCGCGTTAGCCTGTACTCTCGGAATAACGCGGATCGCACTGGGAGCAGCCGGATTACTCACGTCGACCACATGCACGCCGGTCGTGCCGCCCGAATTACTGATCGCATAGGCTACACTGCCAACCAGCCCGAGATCGCGACCGACTGCCGGGCCGCCAATCGACGCAGTGTACGTACCCTTGAGCAGCGGCGCGTGAGGATTGCTGACATCAAAGATTTGCAAACCCTGCTGCACCGAGCCGACATACAACAAGCTGCCCACGACCTCTACATCATCGACCACGCCAGATGCGCCAATCGCGAACGAGTTGAGCACAACCGGATGCTGCGGATCGCCGATCGCTGCGATCACAATCTTGGTGTTCGCAAGGGCCACGTAAGCCATAGTGCCCGCGATCGCAATATCCTCAACGCGGCTATCCAGCGCCAGCGACGACTGCACCACGATTTGAGGAAAGGTGCGCAGATCCAGGATCGTAAGGTAGTTTCCTTCGCCAAGGTAGCCGGTCTGCCCAACAACTTTGATCACGCGAGCAGTACCGCCGATATGGCCTTCCGTCGTGAGCGGAAACGGCGCAGGCGCTGCAACATGTGGCGCAGCGGCGGCGGGCGACAGCCAGGCGAATGGAGCGATAGTCGCGACCAGGCACAGCCATAGAACGAGCAAGCGCATGGAGAGATCCCTTCTGCTGGGTAGTAACGAGCTGCTGCGATGGAGCGGATCGATGCGTAGCGCTCAAGGACACGAGGTAAGGCCAGGTGATGATACCAGCGCCATGTGGGTAACGTTATGGGGCGCTGCTCCCAGATTTAATCTGACACATGGCTGATTCGTTGGCCAAGGGAGAAACAAAGGAACAAAGGAACAAAAGGGCAAACGATCACGATTCTCTTTGTTCCCTTGTTCTCTGGTTCCCTTGTTCTTTCGTCACCGTACATCAAAGACCTGGTAGTTCGGTGTGCTGATCACCACGGGATAGCGCGCCTGAAACGCCGCCGTATTCGCCGCCAGATCATTGCGCTCGCCCGGCCCGATCACCACGTAGTCCACGCCATACTGCTTCAGCAGCGCGGTCGTGCGCTCGCCCAGAGCGTAGATCTCACGCAGATCGCGCTCGCGCTCCGCCACGTCGATGCCGTGCGTCCACAGCCAGCCGGGATAGCTCATCACCACGCGGCGGCCGGTCAGCATCGGCACGGGATGATTGTTCTGGATGCCGACCGCGAAGACAGCGCGCTCCGGCGTTTGTGTGCGCACCAGGTCGGCCAGCATGATCTCCTCGGTATTGGCGAGCTGATAGCGGCTGAGACCCAGCAGCTGGTGCAGATTGACCAGCAGCCCCGAGAGCGTCATCGTCAGCACGACGACCAGCAGCAGCCCGCGCACAACCGCCGATCGCTGCTGCCGCCAGGTCTGCATCAGCAGCGCCGCTACCAGGATCGCGACCGCCAGGAACCAGTACACCAGCACCTTGTGATTGTCCCAGTCCCACGGCTGAAAGACTACCAGATTCGCGAGCGCGAAGACGGGCATGAAGCCCCACAAAAAGCGCCAGGAGCGTGCCGGCAAGAGATCCGGCTGCGTTAGCGCGACCAGCAGCAGCGGCATAAACGCGCCAAGATTTTTCAGCCAGAACCATAGCCATGAGTCCGGCTTCGCGATCCAGCCGATCTGGAGCCGCAGCGCCGCCGTCGCGCCGCGCTCACCGCCCTGCTGGATGTAGAGCTGCGGCACGGCCAGCAGCACCCACACGCCAAAGAAGAGCAGCCACCAGCGCGAAGGAAAGAGCAGAAACAGAAACGGCGTGATCAGCGCCAGTGGGAGCAGCGTGCTCAGATGCGCCAGCGGCAGCAGCGCGGCCACGATCCCGGCCAGCCCAAACCAGCGCGCCGCGCTCTGCTCCACGCCGATCAGCAGCAGCGTGAGACAAAGCAGGCCGAGCGGCATGCCGTAGAGGTAGCCGCGCTGGGGCATGATGAACGCGAAGTACATGTTTTCCCAGCGGAAGTTGGCCTGGCCGAGGCGAGTAGCGTTCCACGGCTGTTGTCGCAGCGTGCCCAGCAGATCATGGGAGGCGTTAATATCCGCGACGGTCAGCACCCAACCCAGGCCGCCGCCCAGCAGAAACAAGATCAGCATCAGTGCCGCCGTGCCACGATCGCCGGTGAGCCGCCGGGCAAAAGCGTACAGCCCCAGCAGCCCCAGCAGCGAGAAGATGAAGCTGTGCAGCGTCAGCGAGGTGGCCGGATCGACGCCCAGCGTGACGGTGGCCGCCGAGGTTAGCGCGGCGAGATAGTGATAGTCGTAGTGGTGGCCGACCAGGCGCGGATGCATCGGCGGGAAGTTGGCGCTATACGCAAACGAGGTCACATCGCCGAGATGCTGCGGCCAGTCGCCCCAGATGTTGACATGCCCGGCCCACAGGCCATCGGCCGTGTAGTTTAGCCCGCCGGCCCAGAAGAGCGCCCAGCGCAGCGCGAAGCCGCCCAGTACCAGCAGCGGCAGCAGACCCAGGTTGAGCCAGCGCGAGCGCTGCTCGGTCGCGACGATGCCGCTGGTCGGCTGCTGACCCAGGTTCCGCAGCCCAAATCTTCGCAGCAGATGCCAATCGGGCCAGATCAGGCCAGCGCCGAGTGCCGCCACCACACCGATCGCGACGACCAGCGGCAGGCTCAGCTGACCAAGCAGGCAGGCCAGCGCCAGCAGCGCCAGCGATGCGATCACCACGCCCAGCGGCGCGCCGTACGCGATCTGCTCCAGCGGATCGAGCAGCCCCGCAAAACGACGCAGCAGCGCCACGCCGAGCGCGCCCATCGCCAGCAGCAGCGCCAGCGATGCCAGCAGCCCAACAGCACTTGTGCTCTGCAAGGATGCGGCGCTGGACAGCGTCGCGGAGAGGGCGGCGAGAGCAGGCAGACGACTTGTAGCAGCGCAAACAAGCTCGTAGATGGGCATGATCTCATCCTAAGGGTATCAGGCGGGAACTGGCGTGTATTGTAGCGCACACGCGGCGATCTTGATACGTGTCAGCGCTCGGCCTTGATCTTCTGCCAGTCGCTGGCCAGCATGGCGTAGGCGGCCAGATCGACAAAGTTTCCGCCGCGCACCCAGCCGTGCCGGTGAACGCCCTCGAAGGCAAAACCTACGCGCTCGGCGACAGCGCGCGACGGCCGGTTGTTAACCTCGGCTTCCAGAGTGATGCGGTTCAGATGGAGATCGTCGAAGGCAAAGCCAAGCATGGCCTTGATCGCACGCGACATCACACCCTGACCGGTGGCATCCTGGCTCAGCCAGTAGCCGATCATCGTCGAGCGCGCGTGCCACTCCACGGGAAAGAACATCACCCCGCCGACCATCCGATTGTGCAGCCAGATGCTGGTCATGGGCAGGCCGTCTTCGGTATAGCGATTCATGCCGCGCTTGATAAAGGCTTCTGCCGCTTCGATGGTGTTTATGTTATAGGCCCAGTCCAGCCAGGCGCCGAAATAGTCCCGATTCTCTTGAACGAGTGTCACAAACGCGGAAGCCTGCGCGCGATCGAAGATCCGCAGATCGGCTCCATCACCTAGATCGTGCTTGAACATGTTTGTCTCCTGAAGCAGCTGTCGATGCGCTTCGAGCGTGGAAGATCGACAACGATCGCGGCTGATTATACCGGATCACATCTGGGCTTTATGCGGCAAAAAGGCTGGGTCGTCGGTGGGCCTTTTTGGTGAGAAAGCGCCAGCAGAAGCGTGCTATACTCGTTCCGATCGTAGACATGCGATGTCGCATCCTCTTGTTTTGCTCCACTCCGGCCGATTGTTTAGCACACAAGGAGCAGCCATATGACCTCTTCGGCCGTGCCCGTCGCAGCAGGCGGCGATCCTTTCGGCCCTGCCATGCTCGCCGAGCCCTACCCGCACTATAACCGTGTTCGTGACCAGACTCCGATCTACTGGAGCCCGTTTCTGAACAGCTGGGTGCTGATGCGCTACGCCGATGTCAAGGCCGCGCTGCTCGATCCACGGCTGTCGTCGGCGCTCACACGCACGGCACAGATCGAGCATTTGCCGGCTCATCTGCGCGAGCTGCTCGTGCCCGCCGACTCGGTTCTCGGCCGCTGGCTGGTCTTCCAGGATCACGCCGATCATCGCCGGCTGCGCCAGCTCTTCAGCGCCGCGTTCACGCCGCGCATTGTCCAGCAGATGCGCGTCCACATCCAGGCGCTGACTGACGATCTGATCGATGCGGCAGTGGAGCGCGGGCAGATGGATCTGGTCGCCGACTTTGCCGCGCCGCTGCCGGTGATGGTGATCACCGAACTGCTGGGCGCTCCCCAGAAGGACTACGCGCTCTTCAAGCATTGGTCGGGCACGATCGGTATGTATTTTGCGATCGGCGTGATCGGCAACGAGACCACGATCCCGATGCTCAACCAGGTCACCGAGCAGATGGTGGCGCATATCGGCGAGCTGGTCGCCGCTCGTCGCCGCGAGCCACGCGACGATCTGATCACGAATCTGATCGCCGCCGAGGAGCAGGGCAGCCGCCTGGCCGAGACCGAGCTGATCGCCAACTGCATTCTGATGCTGCACGCCGGCCATCACTCCACCACCGCGACGATCGCCAGCGGCATATGGCATCTGCTGAATGAGCCCGAGCAGCGGGAGCTGCTGCGTACACGCCCCGAGTTGGCCGAGTCGGCTGTCGAGGAGGTGCTGCGCTGCGAGACCGCCTTCCCGATGGTGGTGCGCGCGGCCAACACCGATCTGGAGCTGGGCGGCCACACAATCAAGGCCGGGCAGCAGATCAACCTGTGCCTCGCCGCCGCCAACTACGATCCGGCGCAGTTCCCCCATCCTAATCAGTTCGACATTACGCGCCACCCGAATCCGCATCTCGCGCTCAGCTACGGCCCGCATTTCTGCCTGGGAGCGCCGCTGGCCCGCATGGAAATCGCGATCGCCTTCAACACGCTGCTGCGCCGCCTGCCGGATCTGCGCCTGGCCGATCCGTCGCCGGAGTGGCAAACCAGCTACGGCATGCGCGCCCTCCAGGCGCTACCGGTCGCGTGGACGCCTGAGCTGGCGCGGCCCAGGTAACGTTGCGGATAAACAAGGTACGCAAAAAGGACGCTCAGCCAAATATCTTCGATGACCTTAACCGCTAACAGGGCTATCGCTCCAGCGACTGTGTGGCCCGCGATAGCCTGCTTAATTCCCAGCCTGCCTTCATGTCATGCTGACCCGAGGCTTCGTCATACTTGATGTGACAGCCATTTACACACATTGGAGGAATACCATGCAGGATCAAAATCGATTACCCGAAAACTTAATCCTATCCGACACAGAAGGTAACAAAGAAAGATTAGGACAAACACATGCTTCAGCCACGCGGCCTTTTCCTATCGTCATCCATTCAGATAAGCTCGAAAGCTGGGGCAAAATAGCAAGTGCTGCTTTTACATTAGTCGCAATATTTCTCGCGATTATGGAATATAGCGAAAGTACTGATCAACGTATCAAAGAGCTTCGGTTTCAACAAGCACAGGTCGGCAAAGGATTATTAGATGACGTCTTTAGGAGTGAAGAAGCGCAGGACGCAATGCGCATATTAGATCACCAAGATTCAGGAGTACCGTTTCAAATAGCTGAAGGAAAAACAGAGTTGATAAAAACCAGCGATATTATCCATGCATTAGACTCAGACGAGTCTACACCCTCTGAAAAAGACATGTTTGTTCAAGAAAGAATGGACACACTATTATTTTTTATCGGAAGAATCCAATCCTTTATAGATATTGGCATGGTCAATGAGGAAGATGTTTTGTACCCTCTAGAATATTACGCGCATCAGATGTGTGATTACAGAAGTGACATTAACACATATATAAGCCTGTACACTTCGAAACAGACACAAACATTTCTTAATAATCGCTGGAATGATTGTGAATAAGCGAATACATAGTCTCATGCCGAAACTCTAAGGACGC